>JAUYMF010000082.1 GCA_030698765.1 Dehalococcoidales bacterium | reverse complement strand
TATTTCTGATAGTCGTTAAAATAGGGCAGCAAACCGGGAAAACTAAGTTATGGTGGCATCATTATAAGCCCTCTTTTTAAATTCTACAAGTTTCCGTAACGCCGGCTTTGACTTTCCGGAGTCCGGTCATAGGCCGTAGCTCAGGCGGGTTGCCAGGCGCTCCGGTAGTCCACTGTCAAGCATCTCGTCTCGGGGAGAGGATGTCATAAGCAACGCGGCAGAGTCTGTGAATATCAGCCATGACTGTATAGCGCATAAAAAACCAGTAGCGGGATATTCAACTGATATGGCACTTTGGTGATGAGGCGGAATTCTGAACCATGGTTCAGGGAATGCTACTTCAGGATTTCCGCCAGCTGATGGAGCGGGATAGCCCTCTCCGGGGTGCCGGTCATGTCTTTCAGTATCACGGTGCCTGATTCTATCTCCCGGTCACCGATAATAATCGTGTGCCGGACACCGATGGTATTTGCCTGGCGCAACTGGGCTTTCAGGCTCTTGCTGCCGGTGGTCTCGAGTACGCAGATACCGGCTTGCCTTAGCTCACCCGCCAGCTTTACCGCTTTATCTTTGGCTTCATCGCCCAGATAAGCGATGAAGACCTGCGGGCCGGGTAGCGGGGGGACGGGAATATCGAATTTTTTGAGGTTGGCTATTATGCGCTCGATGCCGGTAGCAAAGCCGAGAGCCGGAGTTGGTTTACCGCCCAGTGTTTCAATCAGGTCATCATAGCGCCCCCCCCCACCGATTGTGCTCTGGGCACCTTCCTCTTCCGGCTGAATCTCAAAAACCGTCCTGGTGTAATAGTCCAGTCCGCGCACCAGGCGGTGGTTCACTGAAAAAGGAATCGCCAGCAGGTCCAGGTATCTCTTCAGATGGTTGAAGTGCTCGGCGCATTGCGGGCAAAGGTGGTCTACATTCCTGGGGGCGGCATTGGCGATTGGCTGGCAGGTGGTTTCCTTGCAGTCTAACAGGCGCAAGGGATTTTTTATCAGCCTGACCTGGCAGTCCGCGCAAAGTCTGTCAGCGTGTTTGCCGTAGTAGTCTTTCAGGGCGGCGAGAAAGGATGGCCGGCATTTCTTGCAGCCGATGCTGTTAATACTGAGTGACAGACGGGGAATATCCAGTGAACGGAAGAATTGCCAGGCCATGTCAATAACTTCCGCATCGAGAGAGGGGTCATCATTGCCAATAGTCTCATAGCCAAACTGGTGGTGTTGCCGGTACCGGCCTGCCTGCGGCCTTTCGTACCGGAAAATGGAGGTCAGGTAATAAAGCTTCACCGGCTGGGGTAAATTGTGCATGCCGTGTTCGATATAGGCGCGGCATATTGAGGCGGTGCCTTCCGGTATCAGGGTTAGCTTGTTGCCTCCCCGGTCGTCGAAGAGGTACATTTCTTTTTCGACGATATCGGTCCCCTCCCCGACGCTGCGACTGAACAATCCGGCATCCTCAAAAGTCGGCGTGTCAATGCGCTCATAGCCGTAGAGCTGGCAAATACGAGCTGCCTTTTGCTCAATATGACGCCAGTAAGCCTGTTCCCGTGGTAAAATGTCTGAAGTGCCGCGTGGTGCTTTGTACAACCTGATTTCCTCTAGCTGATTCCAGATTTTAGAATACAGTATTGATAGCAGCTTGTAAAGCTGAGACAGGCCGTTGCCGAAGCCGGAATTGGTGAAAAGAATTGAGAGTTCCCACAGGATGAGGCTTTTCCGATTACAAAATGAGTTGCAGGGAAATCAAGGATTTGGTAGACTGAACTGGGTATACGGGCCGTTAGCTCAGTTGGTAGAGCACCTGACTTTTAATCAGGGTGTCACAGGTTCGAGACCTGTACGGCCTACAAATTCACTCTAGTTATCATATAGTTGTAACAAAGTTGCCTGCTCGTTAACTATTGGTGTCAAAAAATTGCCCATTATAGTTTATGATTTTTGTCGCCTTGTGACGATCGTCTGGCTGATGGTTAAATCGTAGACGACTGCCAACGGTATTATATTTTGGCTGATTAAAAATGCCCATAGAGGGCATAGGGCATACGACGAGCTTTAAAGACCGAGACCGGGGGCTAGGTAGCCCCCGGTTGCCAGGCAAAGCTTGACCTGAAGACACAAGTTAAGGGAAGGAGATGAAAACTACGGATTTGGCCTTGAATCCGGAGCGGGAAGCCATCTGGTTACCATTCTCTTAACCGTCTCAACTAAGGGTTGCGGCCTGGAGGTCACCGGTTCGAGCACGCTTGATTGCGGCACCGGAATGGGCTTGGGAGTGATTGATGGCCTGATAGTAATCTTGCCGAAGCCCGGAGCATACCCATCCTTGATGGCCAACAGGTAATAGCCGCCGGCTTTTTCGAACTTGTGGGTCACCAGCCCTTTTTCATCCGTTCTGCCCAGGAAGATGCCCCTTTTCATGGCGATATCAGCCAGGTCTTCTCTATCCGGCGCTACTGTGAAGCCATCGGTGAGCAGCGCCCAGACGCCGGCACCGGCTACCGGCGTGCCGGTATTCCATTCAAAGACGCCCATCGTAACAGGTTCTCCTATGATAGCTGATTGTGGAGCCCTGATATAAAGCTGTCTTGTTGTTGGAACAATCCTGATCTTGCCATAACCCGGAGCATACCCGTCCTTGACAGCCACCAGGTAGTAGCCTCCGGCTTTTTCGAAGGTATGGGTGACCCGGCCTTCATTGTTTGTTCTGCCCAGGAAGATGCCTCTCTTCATGGCGGTGTCGGCAAGGTCATCCGTCTCGGTGTTGATGGCTACCGTATCTCTACTGCTCGGAGCTATCGTCGGCTCATCGGCGAGGAGTGCCCAGACCCCGGCACCGGCTACCGGCGTGCCGGTATTACGTTCAAATATGCCCATCGTGACAGGTTCTCCTACGGCAGCCGATTGAGGAGTCCTGATGTACAGTTGTTTCGCAGACTGAACATATGTCCAGGCAAAGCCCGGGAGATGTCCGTCCTTGAACGCAATCAGCAGGGAGGCTCCGCCTTTCTCGAAGACGTGAATTACTTTCCCGTCATGGTCAGTCCAGCCCAGGGAAATACCGTCCTCCTGCGCCGAGGCCACATCCGCGATCGGCAGGGGTTCGTTTCCACCTTGTCTGAAGGCGACTGCCCAGACCCCGGCCCTGTTCACCGGTCTGCCGGTATCCCGGTCAACTACCGTGATTTCGGCATTCTCACCAATCCCGATGACTCGCGGTGCTCTTACCGCCAGTTCGTGCCTGTTGTCAGGTGGGTCGTCCCCCTCGGGAGCAGCCGCCGCTACAGGAACAGCGAATGCGGTCAGGGTGACCAGTAGAATGGTAATTAGAATTAACAGTCTTTTCATGTTGCCCTCCTTTTTTCTTTCTAAAAGTTAATACGTAGAGGGATATTGCTTTGTTATGGTGGTCATTTTTGAGATAAGAGTTTACACCAATGTATATTTGTGGGAAGATAACTTTTCCCCCGGTTAATCGTTTTCTAGAATAAGTTGAATAGCCGCGTAACAACATACAGCATTCGTTCGTATTACTAATACAGGAGGTCGACACCGCTACTGTGGCAGTCCCTTCCGACGGACCCGACATCAGCGGAATTCTCAAGCGAGCGATTGATGGTGATGTGGAGGCTTATGGCGCACTCTATAGCATCTACCTTGATCGTATTTACCGCTACGTCTTCTACCAGCTTGGTGACAGGATGATGGCCGAAGATGTCACCGAAGAAGTCTTCGTCAAAGCCTGGAAGGGGATCAAGTCCTGCCGGGGGAAAGAGGAAACCTTCTCCGCCTGGCTGTATCGAATCGCTCGAAACCAGGCGATTGACACTATCCGCCGGAATCACAGAGAGGTATTCCTTGAAGGGTTAGATTTTACTGACGACGGAGATCCGACGCGAGAAGTAGAGTCCGTGGAGGAATGGCAGAAGGTACTGGACGCGGTTTCCGACCTGCCGGAAGCTCAGAAACAGATAATCACGCTCAAATTCCTGAATGAAGCGGACAATAATGAAATCGGTCGTATATTGGGGAAGCGCCAGGGAGCGGTTAGAGCGCTGCAAATGCGAGCCCTGGATAGCCTGCGGCGGAGGCTTGACGGTGGGAGGTAAAAGTAATGACGGATGACATCCAGAAAATCCTTGATAGGTGTCTTGCCCGTCTCAGTCGTGGTGAGACGGTGGAGCAGTGTCTTGCCGATTATCCTCGATACAGAGCGAAGCTGGAACCGCGGCTGAGAATGGCGCTGACCGTCTTATCCGTCCCCAGGGTTTCTCCGTCCGAGGAGTTCCGGCAGAAGTCGCAGGCCCGCCTTATGACACGTCTCCGGAATGAAGCCAGGGATGCCAGCCGGGAACACCGCCGGATACCCGGCCTTTCCTGGCTCGGTCACAGATTTATCGCCAGACCCCTGGTTCCTGCGATAGTCATCGTTCTGGCGGCGCTTGGCTTCTGGCTGGTTTCCCCCTTATTTTCTCCTGAGCCGGTTTATGCCCAGGAGTATACGCTCAGCCTCTTGAAGGGCAGCGCCGAAGTAATGCCCGCCGGTGCTACCGCGTGGGAGCAGGGAACTGACGGTGTGAAGCTGGCGGCCGGTACCCAGGTAAGAACTGATGCCGGTTCTTATGCCCTGCTGACCTTCTTTGACGGCAGCACCATGAAGCTGGAGCCGGACACAGAGGTAACCGTCCGTGAACTGGAATACCTGGAACAGCGTTCGGTGCGTATCGCGGTGGAGCAGAAATCGGGGGGGACGTGGAACCATGTGCTGGCCGCAGGCGGAGAGAGTCCTTATTTCGCGGTAGAGATGCCTCAGGTCAGAGTGGTAGCCCGGGGGACTTCCTTCGGGACGCAGGTAGATGAGTCCGGCCGCACCAGGCTATCCGTGACCGAAGGGGCTATCGATGTCATCGGTCTTGATAAAGAGTTACGCCTGGTGGCTGAACAGCGCATCGATATACGGCAGGGGGCAACACCTTCCGCCATCGTGCCCGCGCGGGCGTTTCAGAACGAGCTAACCGTTTCAACTGGCATACCGGGAGTCAGCTCGGTCCGGGACCCGAATGGCGCGAGTACCGGCTACCTGCCCAGCGGCCTGGCTTTCAACCAGATTACCGGCTCAAAGGCTGCACTTTCCCCTGACCGGCAGCAAATTACGGTTGAGGAACCTGCCCCCGGCGAGTATGCGGTAGTGGTCAGGGCTGTCTCCGGGGAGGCTGTCCCGCTGAGCATCCAGGTGAGACGTGGCGGCAGCGTGGTCTTCGAGCACGCAGAAACCTTAAAAGGCGTCGCCGGACAGGGATGGGTTATCCACATCAACCTCGATGCCGCTGAAGACTCCTCACTCGGCGGCAAAGTCGTGTCAGTGGTACCGCTGGCCGGAAAAGCCCCGGAGACCGTTGTGGAGACTGAATACGCCAGACAGCGCGCGGTGCCGATTCGTCCCGCTGACCCATCCAGCCAGGGTACGATACGAATGCCCGAACTGACTCCGTCACCGGATGGGACTACGGAAGCTCCTACCAGACCATCGCTGAAACCAGCGCCAATCAGACAAACTCCAGAGGATAACATGACCAGCGATAGCGGCACCACCAGACCACCCGACCCTGCGCCTGCGCCGGATACCGGGACGACCACTGAACCGGCCGGACCATCGCCGGATGATAGTACGGCAGAAGATGGTGCCTCTAATCCAGATGACCAAACACTTACCCCGGACACCGAACCCGTTCCCGAGACCCGCAAACCGGAGCCGATAACGGACTCAGAACCGTCCAGCGGTACGGAACGTGATGACGGAGGAAACATCACGCCATGAATAGTCCTTGTACTCAAGCCCGGATAGTGTTAGGGATTGCAGGTTGTCCTGCAACTGAGTTGCGGCCAATCAGAAGCAGGATATATTATATTTATGTATGAAAGACCGCCGTGAAGAATATATTCACGCCCCGAGTTACAGGCATCTGATTTGCATTATTATCGATGCTGAAATATCGCCGCGGGAAGGAAGAGTTAGTGCGTATCCTGATAACCGGTGGTAGCGGACTCATTGGTCGGGCACTTGCTGCCTTTCTGGTTCCCGACTACGAGGTTATAATTCTCAGCCGGCGGCCGGAGCGTGTTACCGGCTTACCGGCAGGAGCACGCGCGGAAAGTTGGGACGGCCGCACCATCGACGGATGGAACTCCCTGGCTGATGGCGCCGATGCCATCGTTAACCTTGCCGGTGAGAACATCAGCTCAGGCCGCTGGACTGATGCGCGCAAGCACGCAATTTTACAGAGCCGCATGAACGCGGGACAGGCCGTTATCGAGGCCGTGAGAGTGGCCGTCCGTAAACCTCGTATCGTCATTCAGGCTTCGGGTATCGGTTACTATGGTTCCTGTAGCGATGAAGAAATTACAGAAGAGACGCCGCCGGGACATGATTTTCTGGCACGGCTTGCCGCAGGCTGGGAGGCTTCATCGGCTCCGGTGGAAGCGCTGGGGGTGCGGCGGGCGATTATTCGCACGGGAGTAGTCCTCACCAGGCAAGGCGGCGCTTTACCCCGGATGCTTCTGCCGTTTCGTTTCTTCGCTGGCGGTCGTCTGGGCAGCGGACGGCAGTGGTTTCCCTGGATTCATATCGCTGATGAAGTTGGCGCAATCCGCTTCCTTATAGAAAACGAAGCTGCCAGCGGTCCGTTCAATTTGACCGCGCCGGTTCCACTCACTAACAGGGAATTCAGCCGCCTGCTGGGGCAACAGATCAGGCGACCAGCGTTCGTTCCGGTACCTGCTCTAGCCTTGCGCCTGCTCTTCGGTGAGATGGCGACCGCTCTGCTGGACGGGCAGCGAGCTATTCCGCGGCACCTGTCAGAGCTGGGATTTGAATTCCGGTTCCCGGACGCCGGTTCGGCGCTGGAGGACCTCATCAGATGAAACAGCGAGGGACTTTTGGGGCTGCTCTGTAGTCAAGGTCAACGCTTTTTCTTGACTACTAGATAATAATCCGCTTCAAGCATTACGCCATCTTTAAAAAAGTGGCGGGTAAATGAATAACCGGCCGTTATTTGTCTCGTATTTCTTTTGCCCATTGGGAGATCTTCTTCCACTTTGCCTTTTCACGGAGCCGGGTGCTGCCTTCCTCTCTTGAAGCCAGATAATTCAGCTCGTTTTGCAGCTTCCGATAATTATCTAACCTGGCTGGATCAAGGTCACCGCGTTCGACAGCTTCTTTCACTGCACAGCCCGACTCCGCTTTGTGAGTGCAATCGCTAAAACGACAGCTTTTGGATAGCATTTCAATGTCATGAAATGTTCCCTGGAGGTCTTCTTCACTAGCCCACATCTGGATCTCCCTCATTCCCGGTGTGTCGATCACCATTCCACCGCCAGGAAGAATGATGAGCTCACGTCTGGTTGTAGTATGTCTGCCCATCCGGTCATCGTCTCGCACTTCGCCTATTTTCTGCTTCTCAACACCAAGCAAAGCGTTGATAAGAGCGGACTTCCCGACTCCAGAAGATCCCAGAAAGGCAACTGTACGCCCTTCGATCAAGTAATTCTTCAGCATATCCAGTCCAATCCGTTTCTTGGCACTCACAGGGTGAACGAATACGCCCGGGGCGATAGCTTCGACGTTCCGAATAAATGTATCGGCATCCGGGCACAGATCTACTTTATTCAGAACAATAACGGGTACAGCCCCACTGCCCCAGGCGAGCGCCAGGTAACGCTCAATCCTGCGAAGGTTGAAATTTCTACCACCGTCCAGACCGTTTACGATGAAAACGGTATCCACATTAGCAGATACTATTTGTTCCTCCGTTAGTTCCCCGGCGACCTTCCTGGAAAACTTACTCTTCCTTGGTAGCAGGGCTTGAATTATACACTTCCGCTCTTCGATCTTCGGTTTCACAACTACCCAATCGCCTACAGCTGGATACTGTTTTTCTGTCCCGGCACGGTATCGCAGTCTGCCCGAGATCTTAGCGGTTAATTCACCATATTGACTATATACTTGATAAGAACCTTTGGACTCGGAAGCAATTCTAGCCGGAATAGAATCAGCAAGGCCAGTTAGCTGAAACTCTTTCTCGAAAAAGGAGTCCCACCCTAACTGCATCAAATACTTTGATGAGCTGACGTTCATATCGTCATAATTATATATCGTTTCAATACTTAAGGTTAAATTAGCCATTTTATTGTAGAGTTCCCATTTCTGCGAATATATCTCCCTTTTCCCTCTAAATGGTATCAACACTACTGAACTGAACCATCTGAAGTGCGATATTGACAAATATATTCGAGGAAACTACAGTTCCTATATACTCAAGTTATTGACGTGAATGATATGCCGATAGTGGAAAGAGACCCCTGGCGTAATCAGTACTTTGAGGACGTATCCTGCCCTGAGGATTTAGTCATACCGACCGATGATGAACTGGCCTATGAACTGTACGAAGAGCACCGCTGGGTCTATAACAAGGTGCTGATTTGCCGGAGCCAGGGTATTGAATGCGGGACAGACGGGGCGGTCCCTTCCCGGTTTCCGGTATTCGGCAAACCGGTGCAGAACCTGAGGGGGATGGGGATTGGAACCGGAGTTATCACCACGCCGGCAGAATTGCGGCAGAGTCTTGACGGTGAGTGTATGTGGATGAGGCTCCTTGAAGGTGAACATATCAGCAGTGATGTGGCGGTGATTCAGGGAAAGCCGGTGTGGTGGCGGCATACTAAGGGCATCCCGGCTGGCAGAGGCACCTTTGATTACTGGGTAGTACAGTCCGGGACGTTACCTGCCGTTGAGGAAAGTTGTGGTGAATGGATAGAAAAGTATTTAGCCGGCTATTCCGGAATGATCAATCTGGAGACCATCGGCGGGTTGATTATCGACTGCCACCTGCGGTTCAGTGATCAGTTCGTAGACCTCTACGGTGTGGGGTGGCTCGAGAGCGTCATCGGACTCTATTCGAACGGGGAGTGGTACTTCGATGATGCCTCAAGACGTACCGGCTACAGCGTGGTCTTGTGGGGCAGGCACGGTATGCGGTACCACCATCCCGACCGGAAGTCGGTTTCCGCATTGCTTGAAGAACCTGAAGTCTCCAGCATTCAGATCACCTTTCATGAGGATAGCCCACCGGAGGCTCATGCCATGCCTCCGGGCGGTTTCCGGCTATCGGTAATAAATTGCTGGAACCTGAATGCCGGGAAGAGGGTCCGCCGGAAGCTGGCGTTATTGTTCGGCCTGTAACAGCCCACAAGCATGAATAGTACGCCGGGATCACCAATTCCGGCAGACGGAAACTCCCCGCTATCTCTTTTCGCTCTTTCTCTTCAGAAACCAGACCGGTCTCTTGTCAGAGGGGTTCTCGTTGTAATTTACGGTAATCTCTTCACCTCTGGTAATAGGTTTCAGGCACCGGAAATTTACCAGATTTCTCGCTAGATCTTTTTCATACCGGGCATTCGGGTGATAAGAGTGATTGTACAAAGAGCCAAAGCCGAGGGCAACGGCTACCCGGTTCCGCTCCGGTCCCCAGTTGAAATAGTAGTTATAGAGAAACGTCCTGTTGATGTGCTCCGTATCCTGCTCCGGGCACAGGATGACATGGCACGTTTCAATCAGCTCTCCTTCACTGAAATCCCGGCTGGCAAAGACCCCTCTTCCTTTACGGCCTGAGTTTCTGACCTCCAAACCTTCCATGGTGCAGCTCCTTTTTCCCTATTTCAGGGGTGCCGCTGTTCAGTACGGCTGCCACCCTTTACCCTGACGGAGACCGCGCACGTAAGCCATCTGTCCGGCGTGTTCCAGGCAGTCTTCCAGGACGCTGAGCAGACGCCAGCCTGTCTGAACGGGTGTTCCCTCCCAGTACTCGCCTATCGGCCGCTCCAGGTCGGTTGCTGACATACCGAGGAGGTATTGCCGGGTACGCTCAGATACCGCCTTGCCGTAGTCAATAAATACCTGTACAGCGGGAGATTTGAATTGGGCTACCTCCTCCGGGGTGTGGCCGAATCCGCTGTCTTCGGCGTCAGCCGGCCGGTTGAACCGGCCATGCCATCCGCCCTTCGTCCAGAGCTGCTCCTCCCCCATCAGGGAGGCAATCTGACTATCCTCCACGCGTATCAGGTGCCAGGCAGTCCAACCGATGCTGTTGCAGTCAGGTCTGGGTTGCCAGTCCATCTCTTCAGCCGTGAGCCCGTCGAGCGTACTTTCCAGCGCTCCCTGTACATCCTCGTACCCGTTAACCAGTATTTCTTTCCCGTCCATTATGTCACCTCCCGGTTGGTATATATATATCAATTAGCATACCCGGCAGCGTTTGTAAAATTCTTTACTCCCGGTTTGATTTGCCTTTCACAAATTAGATAAAAGTCATATCAAAAGCTCCCGCGAACGGCTAAGATTAGCAGTAAGAATAAGTAGTATAGTGGTGTTGATGAATATTCGGAACAGGTTAGCGAGAGAGAAGAGTCCCTATTTGCGGCAACACGCGGATAATCCGGTGGACTGGTTCCCGTGGGGAGACGAGGCGTTTACTAAAGCCAGAGAGGAAAACAGGCCGGTCTTTCTCTCTATCGGCTACTCGACCTGCCACTGGTGCCACGTCATGGCTCACGAGTCCTTTGAGGATGCCGAAGTTGCCAGGTTGATTAACGAGACCTTCGTTTCGGTCAAGATAGACCGTGAGGAGCGCCCTGACATCGACAAGGTCTACATGGCAGTCTGCCAGATGATGACCGGCAGCGGGGGGTGGCCGCTGACCATTATCATGACGCCGGACAAGGAGCCGTTCTTTGCCGGTACCTATATCCCAAGAAAGACCCGTTTCGGGCGTATCGGAATGCTGGAACTGGTGCCGCGGGTCCGGGAACTCTGGACAGAGCGTCGCTCCGAGGTACTGAGTTCAACGGGTCAGATTATGGCGGCTCTGCAAAGGGAGACTTCAGGTATGCCGGGCCCGGAGCCGGGTGAGCCGGTATTGCGTCTGGCCTATCAGCAGCTGGCGGGGCGCTTTGATGGTCAGCATGGCGGTTTTGGAGCTGCCCCCAAATTCCCCAGCCCGCACCATCTGCTCTTTTTGTTGCGTTACTGGAAGCGTAGCGGTGACGGGAATGCCCTGTTCATGGCAGAGAAAACGCTCCGGGCGATGCGGTTTGGCGGTATTTATGACCATGTCGGTTTCGGTTTTCACCGCTACTCGACAGATGCGCGGTGGCTGGTGCCCCATTTTGAAAAGATGCTCTACGACCAGGCACTCCTGGCGACGGCTTACCTCGAGGCTTATCAGGCGACCGGACGGGAGGAATATGCTGAAACTGCCCGCGAGATATTCAGCTACGTTCTGCGTGATATGCAGTCGCCGGAAGGCGGATTTTACTCGGCCGAGGACGCTGATAGCGAGGGGGAAGAAGGCAAGTTCTATCTCTGGACGCGGGATGAAATGGGTAAGTTGCTGTCCGCCGCCGAAGCGGAGCTGGCGGTCAAGGTGTTTAATGTCACCGCAGAGGGGAACTTTGCCGACGAAGCGTCGGGAGTGAAAACGGGCAACAATATTCTGTACCTGGCCAGGTCTGTTGAGGAAATGGCTGCTGAAGCGGGGATGGGGTTGACAGACTTCCAGGAACGTATTGATGGTATAAGGCAGAAATTATTTGCCGGCCGCAATCAGAGGGTCCATCCGGACAAAGACGACAAGATATTAACCGACTGGAATGGTTTGATGATAGCCGCGCTGGCTAAGGGTGCCCGTATCCTGGACGCGCCGCAGTATGCCGCTGCTGCCCGGCGTGCCGCTGATTTTATTTTGAACCGCCTGCGCAGTCCTGACGGTCGGCTGCTGCACCGTTACCGGGATGGTGAGGCGGCGGTTGAAGGTAATCTGGACGATCATGCTTTCCTGGTTTACGCAATGCTGGAGATGTACGAGACCTCCTTTGAGGTTGGTTATCTCCGAAGCGCGCTCGAAATTAACCGGGGAATGGTGCAACATTTCCGGGACGCGGCTGGCGGCGGTTTTTATTTCACCGCCGATGATGCCGAGGGTCTCCTCATCCGCCAGAAGGAGATTTATGACGGGGCGGTCCCTTCAGGGAACTCAATGGCCATGTTGAACCTGATCCGCCTGGGACGGCTGACGGCTGATGCCGACCTTGAACGAAAGTCGGCTGAAATCGGCGCTGCCTTTGCCGGGACTGTCGCTGAAATGCCGTCGGCGCATACCCAGCTCATGGTTGCCGTTGACTTTGCCGCCGGACCATCTTATGAAGTGATTATTGTCGGCGATCCACAGGGAGATGATACCGGGGAGATCCTCCGAGCGCTGAACCGGAGCTTTATCCCCAACAAGGTGGTAATGCTGCGCCCGATTGGGGAGTCTGCCGGGATTGATAGTATCGTGCCGTTCATCAGGAACTATTCCGGCATTAAGGGCATGGCTACCGTCTATGTCTGCCGTAACTACCAGTGCCAGCTACCCGCCACGGATACAGCTTCCATGCTCGAGTTGCTCGGGGCGAGTCGGTAATCCTCGCCGGGAACCACGCTTCTGCCATGCAGAACCAGTGCTATGCTTTACCCCGTGGAAGACCTGTCAAGAAATTACACGGTTTTTACACCCGACCTCCATAATTGCTCCATAATTTTGCCTCAAAATGATAATAGCAGCCGGATAGACCGGCTAAAATAGAATAAAGAAAGGAGGCAAGAAGATGAAGAAGAGGTTTAAGGTACTGGGAATCGGACTCGGCGTTGCCGCGCTGCTGGCTTTAACCCTGGGCAGCACGGTTTTCGCTGACGCTCCCGAAGAGGTGGAGCCGTATGCCGAAGGTTGTTACCCCGGTCAGGGCTGGCATGGTGAGCTTTGTTCCGAGGCAATCACCGACCTGCTGGGGCTGACCCACGAGGAGGTCTGGCAGCAGCTTCAGGATGGGAAGAGTCTGGTTGAGATTGCTGCGGCCCAGGGAGTGACTGAGGACGAACTGGTCGGGGCAATCACGATTGCTCAAAGAGAAGCTGTCCAGTCCCGCGTGGAAGCTGGTGTCCTCACGCAGGAACAGGCGAACTTCATGCTCCAGCAAATGGAGCAGAGGATCCGCGTGGCGGTTAACACCGCCGGCGGTTTTGCCGGTGTCAACGGACATTGCGGCTATGGCGCGGCCGGGACCGGCTTGGGCTACGGGATGATGCACGGCTGGGGTAATGGAACGGGCACCGGTTACGGCATGATGGGTGGCTGGAACAACGGCACTGGCTACGGCGGTATGATGGGTGGCTGGGGTAATGGAACTGGCACCGGCTACGGCGGTATGATGAACGGCCGCGGACTGAGATTTAACTAGACCACAGCACAGGCAGAGAACGGGGGGAGAATACTCTCCCCCCGTTGGTTTTGTTGGCTTTACGCCACCCCGAGACCCTTCGCGGAGTTTATACTGAGCGAAGCGAACGTGCTCAGGGTGACATGGCGATGACTTTTAAGGCAAGCCCATTTTGTCAGGAAGGTTAAAGGTGCTAAAATTATCATGTTCGGTGGAGTTTGACAGGGTAGAATAGTGAAAAAAATACTGGTCGTTGATGACGAGAAAAAGATAGTTGAAATCGTCAAAGCCTATCTGGAAAAAGAGGGTTATAAAGTCATGGCTGCCTATGATGGTAAGTCTGCCCTGGAATCCGCCCGCCGTGACCTGCCTGACCTGATTATTCTTGACCTGATGCTCCCCGAGGTCTCGGGGTGGGATGTCTGCCGTGAGCTGCGCCGCGAATCGGATGTCCCGGTTATCATGCTCACCGCCCGTGACGATATTACTGATAAGGTCATTGGACTGGAGCTTGGAGCCGATGACTACATCACCAAGCCATTTGACCCCAAGGAAGTCATCTCCCGTGTCAGGGCGGTACTGCGCCGGAGCGAAGGCAAAGTAGTCTCCGGTACTGCTCTCCAGGTTGGGGACATCACTGTTGATGTGGACAGGCGTCTGGTGCGCCGCGCCGATCAGCCTGTGGAGCTTACCCCTATCGAGTTTGACCTGCTAAAGATGATGGCGGGAAGCCCGGGGCGGGTTTACAGCCGGATGCAGCTTCTGGACGGTGTAAAGGGCGATGCTTATGAAGGCTATGAGCGTACCGTCGACAGCCATATCAAGAACCTGCGCAAGAAGCTGGAGCCGGACCCGGAGCACCCTCGTTATATCAAGACCGTATATGGGGTCGGTTATAAGCTGGAGGAGCAACGAAGTGCGTAGTCTGAGCTGGAAGCTGGGCGTCGCTCTGCTGCTGATGGTGGTGGTATCGGTAGGACTGATGGCGTACCTCACCAACCGCAGCACTACCCGTGAATTTCAACAGTATGTCTCGCAGGGTAACCTGATGTATGCCCGGATGGTTGCTGATAACCTCGGGGAGTTCTATGCAGGGGAACAGGGCTGGGGAGATATTCAGGAGGTCATGGCGACCTCGCTGAGGTCAGCCGGGGAACGGATACTGGTGGCTGACCGTTCCGGGGTGATTATGGCTGATACTGATAGACAATGGCTGGGTAGACAAATCCAGGAGACCGGTCTGAGCGGTGGCGTGGTGATAACCGCGTCCGGAGAGGCGGTGGGTGAACTGTACCTGCTGGTATCAGGCAGGCAGGGGATGGGGATGGGTCACATGGGCGGAGCAGGCGCTCACATGATGCCGATGATGCTCGGCGCCGAGGAGGACTTTTTAGACCGGGTCAATGACTCACTGTGGCAAGCCGGTCTGATTGCCGCCGGGGTAGCTTTACTGGTCGGACTGGTGCTTACCCGGCAGATTACCCGTCCTGTCCGTAACCTTATCTCCGGAGTGCGTCATATCGCCGGGGGCGAGCTTGGTTACCGTGTGCCGGTCAGGTCACGGGATGAAATCGGGGAACTGTCGGAC
>JAUYMF010000081.1 GCA_030698765.1 Dehalococcoidales bacterium | reverse complement strand
CGGCACCGAGCTGGAATACGCCGATGACGTTACCCTCACCCGCGCCATTGAGGGCAGGCAAGAGTTTTAAACTTCCCGATAACATCACCAGGGAGGTTAAGATTATGAGCCGTCTGGTTGCCTTCCTGTCACTGCCGCTTATCACGGTTCTTATCAGCAGCTGTGGGGAAGGGTACCCCACCTCTCAGATTGCCACGTCGGCTACGCCTCCTCGCAATGACAAGGAAACCATTTTCAGACAGCCTGATAAAGGAGGTGAGGTTACAAATGGAAATAATCGACCTTAAGGATGAGCACAAACAACTCTATTTTCTCTGCCTTGAAGACTGGTCTGACGAAATTAAGGAAGCTGGCGACCACAAAGCGACCTGGTACGATAAGATGAAGGGCAGGGGACTCCGCGTCAAGCTGGCACTGGACAATAGCGGAGAGGTCGGCGGGATGATTCAGTACATCCCCATTGAGCACTCCTTTGCGGCAGGCAGAGACCTTTACTTCATAAACTGTATCTGGGTGCATGGTCATAAATCAGGCAGGGGCAACTTTCAGAAAAGGGGCATGGGGAGAGCCTTGCTCCAGGCTGCGGAAGATGATGCCGGGGCTTTGGGGGCAAAGGGGATTGCCGCCTGGGGGATTCCGTTGCCTTTCTGGATGAAAGCATCCTGGTTCAGCAAACATGGCTATACCAGGGCGGACAAACAAGGGTTCCTGGGGCCGGTCCTGCTCTGGAAACCTTTCACCACTGACGCCGTACCTCCGAAATGGATCAGGCAAAGAAAAAGGCCAGGAGTAATCGCTGGCAAAGTAACCGTAACCGCATTCTTAAACGGGTGGTGTCCGGCCCAGAACATGGTCTTCGAGAGGGCAAAACGGGCTGCCGCCGGGTTTGGAGATAAGGTAGTTTTTCACCATATTGACACTTTCAACCGGGATAATTTCCTGGAATGGGGACTTAGCGATGCCCTTTTTATCGACAATAAACAGGTGAGGACAGGGCCACCCCCCTCTTATGATAAAATAAGGAACATGATAAAAACGAGAGTCGGGAAATTATAGCTATTATGTCCGGGCCACGTACTTATCAGACCGAAGCCATCATCATCAAGAAGACCAGACTGGGAGAAGCGGACAGCATCCTCACTCTCTATACCCCCCACCTGGGTAAAATCCAGGGCTTTGCTAAAAGCCTCCGCAAGACCAGAAGCAAGCTCGCCGGACACCTGGAGCTACTCACCCACAGCCTGGTATCATTAGCCCGCGGCCGCAACCTGGACACCATCACCGGCAGCCAGACCATCGATAGCTTTCTACCCCTGAAGACTGACCTGCGTCTGGCCTCCTGCGCTCTGTATACCACCGAGCTGGTCAACCAGTTCACCGCCGAGCATATCGAGAACCAGCCCCTATTCCAGTTACTCCTTGATACCATGCAGCGGTTATGCCAGCCCGGCGATAGTGAACTGGCCCTGCGCCATTTTGAGCTGCACCTGCTCAATGAAGTTGGTTACCGGCCCCAGCTCCAGCAGTGTGTTGCCTGCCACCAGCCGCTGACACCCACCACCAACTGGTTCTGCTCCAGTACCGGTGGCGTGCTCTGCCCGGACTGCTGTCATACCCAGCCATCCCGCTATTCGCTCTCCGTCAATGCGCTAAAAGTGTTGCGGTTGATACAAAGCCATGACTACGATACAGTCGGCAGGCTCAAAATAAACCGGGAACTATCCCATGAGCTGGAAACGGTGATGCGGGACTACCTGAAATACCTCCTCGAGCGGGAAGTAAAATCAGTCGCCTGGCTGGATACTCTACGTGAGCAAATGGGTCAATCCGTACCGGCCTCAAAAGTGTTTGTTAAGGAAACACCTAGCCAGTCAGGATAAGCAGCGGCTACCCGAATACCATCAGTGGGTTACTCCGGTAAATTTAGACTTCGCTCAAATCTCACAAATTCACAGCTTCTTGCCGGGATGGCTAATATAAGGGCGGCGAGTCTGGCGCTCAAGAGCTTTTTATTATATGATAAGGACGCAGGAGAAAGATGACATCCAGATTAGAAAGTATCGCTCAGCAGCGACTGGAAAAGCTGGCACGGCTTCGTGCCCGTGGTATTGAACCCTACCCCCACCGCTACCCACGCAGCCACACCGCGGAGCAAGCCGCCGAACTGCTCAAGCAAAAAGAAGAGGGTCTGACCAGCAGGGATGAAGCCAGTGTCGCCGGACGGATTACGGCAATAAGAAGAATGGGCAAGAGTGCCTTCAGTGACATCCGTGACGGTTCGGGCAAGATTCAGCTACTATTCCAGGACATTGATAGACTTGATGAAGTCCAGGTTCAGCTATTTAAGGACCTGGACATCGGCGACTTTATCGGGGTCAGGGGTAACCTGCTGCGCACCAGGACCGGCGAACCTACCATAGCAGTAGCCGGGTTCACCCTGCTGGCTAAATCTCTCCAGCCCCTGCCGGAGAAGTGGCACGGACTGGCTGATGTTGATACCCGCTACCGGCAGCGCTACCTGGACTTGATCAGCAACCCGGAGACGCGGGAAACCTTTAAGATACGCAGCCGGGTAATCGCCGCCATCCGGCAGTTTCTTAACCGGAAGGGATTTCTGGAAGTGGAAACGCCGGTGCTCCAGCCATCGGCTGGCGGCGCCCTGGCCCGTCCCTTCGTTACCCACCACCAGGCACTCGACCAGGACTTCTATTTACGCATCGCCACCGAGCTTCACTTGAAGAGGCTCATCATCGGCGGGCTGGACAAGGTCTATGAACTGGGACGCATTTTCCGCAATGAAGGCATCTCCACCAGGCACAACCCCGAGTTCACCACCCTGGAAAGCTACGAGGCCTATGCCGACTACAATGATGTCATGAAAATGCTGGAGAGAATGGTATCCCGGGTCAGCCGCCAGGTGCTGGGCACCGACCAGGTCAGGTTCGGTGACAGCGCGATCAGCTTTAAGCCACCGTGGCGGCGTCTCAACCTGCGCCGGGCAATTAAGGAATACAGCGGCATCGATTTTATGCAATTCCCCGATGCCGATTCCCTCAGAAACGAGATGACAAGGCTGAAAATGGAGGTTGATCCGCAGAAAGACCGGGGTCGACTGGTAGATGAGCTTATTTCCACATTCGTTGAGCCTCACCTGGTACAACCCACCTTTCTTATCGACTACCCGGTGGAAATGTCACCCTTAGCCAAGAAGAAGCCGGGTGACGAACGCCTGGTAGAGCGGTTTGAAGCCTTTGCCGGCGGAATGGAGATCGCCAATGCTTTTACCGAGCTTAACGACCCTGTAGAGCAGCGGCAGCGCTTCCAGAAACAGATGGCATACAAGGCAGAACTGGTTCCGGGCAAAAAGCCAATGGTGAGCAAAGAACAGTCAGTCACTGAGGAAGCGGAGACCGTTGACGAAGACTTCCTCCAGGCGCTGGAGTACGGCATGCCCCCCACCGGAGGGCTGGGGGTGGGCATTGACCGCCTGGTAATGCTGCTCACCAACCAGCCCTCAATCAGAGAGGTGATTCTCTTCCCGCAGTTGAGGGAGAAGGGGTAAAATAAGTATTAACCGGGTTTGGATGGTCGTGTCATTGCGAGGAGCGTAGCGACGAAGCAATCCGTGAGGGGAGGCGGCAAAACATACCCCACCCGGATTGCTTCGCTTCCCGATGAATCGGGATGGTCTCGCAATAACAATGCGCAAGGGAAGTCTAAGAGGGGCGAAGCCAGTGGGAAAATCCCCCTGAGTCCCCCTTTACGAAAGGGGGAGCGGTGAAAGGCTTCTCCCTTTGAAAAAGGGAGAGCGAGAGGGATTTAAGCATGGAAGTCTAAGAGGGACGAAGCCCCTCTTGCTGTCTTGTCATTCCGTGCCCTGGACTGTCGCCAGGACAGGCTTGACACGGAATCCAGGGGCGGAGGGGGTGAAAGACTGGATTCCGGCTTCCGCCGGAATGACAGACGGGGAAATAGAGAAGTAAAAGGGAACACGGGCCTGCTCGCCGCACGAGGCTTCGGCAGGCGAGGGATAGGGTTTCCACAACTAATATGCTAAAATACCATGAGGAGAACTGATGCTTGACCTGAAATTTATCCGGGAAAACGCCGAACTGGTACAGCGAGCCATCGCCAGCCGCCAGGATACCACTCCGCTGGATGAAATCCTGCAGCTTGACGCTGACCGCCGCCAGAAGCTGGTAGAGCTGGAGAGCCTGAGACACGAACGCAAAGAAGCCGCCCGGGAGAGAAAAACGGATAAGGAAAGCGCTGAAGAGGGCCGTGACCTGCGCGCCATGATCAAAAGCCTGGAAGAAGAGGTCAGGTATCTTGACAGTCAGCTCGCCGACCTTCTTCTCCAGATACCCAATATACCCCACCCCTCCGTACCAATTGGCGCGGATGCAAGCGATAATGTTATCGTGCGTACCTGGCGGGAGCCCGGGAAGTTCGAGTTCCACCCACGTCCCCACTGGGAGCTGGGCGAGTCCCTGGACATCATTGACTTTGATAGAGGAGTAAAACTGTCCGGCAGCCGTTTTTATATACTCAAAGGGCTGGGCGCCCGGCTGCAAAGAGCGCTGATCGCCTTCATGCTTGACCTTCATACCACCAAGCACGGCTACCTGGAAATATACCCGCCCTTCATGGTAAAGCGGGAGGCCATGATCAGCTCCGGCAACCTGCCCAAATTCGCCGATAACCTCTACCATGACGCTGAGGATGACCTGTGGTTCGTACCCACCGCGGAAGTCCCGATTACCAACCTGCACCGCGATGAAATCATTGCCCCGGGAGTCCTGCCGATATATTATGTCGCCTATACCGCCTGCTTCCGCCGCGAAAAAATGTCCGCCGGCAAGGACACGCGCGGTATCAAGCGCGGGCACCAGTTTGACAAGGTGGAGCTTTACAAGTTCACCGAGCCAGCAAATTCTGACCAGGAACTGGAAAAACTGGTCAGCGATGCCGAAGAGGTCTGCCAGGCGCTGGAGCTACCCTACCGTGTCGTCCAGCTCTGCACCGCCGACATCAGCTTTGCCTCCACCAAGTCCTACGATATTGAAGTCTGGGCGCCCGGCTGCCAGGAATGGCTTGAGGCCAGTTCCTGCTCCAACTGCACCGACTTCCAGGCAAGGCGCGCCAACATCCGCTACCGTCCCGAGTCTAACGCCAGGCCCGAGTTTGTCCACACCCTGAACGGCTCCGGCTTAGCCTTACCCCGCATCCTCATCGCCATAATGGAAAACTACCAACAAGCGGATGGCAGCATCTCCGTTCCCGCAGTTCTCCAGCCCTTTGTCGGGCAGAAGGTCATAAAATAGATAAGGGAGCCCACCTGAATGAGCTCCCTTCTAAGCCACACCTACCTATCTTTAAAAGTTCCTTGTCTGTCTCTCCAGCGGCCCACCTTCACCGTTCCACTCCGGTTTGCGCTTCTCAGCAAAGGAACGGGGCCCCTCAATCCCGTCATGTGAGCGGTTCACCGGCATATGCACCCACCTCTCCGCCTCCGCCATCGGTACGGCATGAGGGTCATCAATCATAATCTGGCGCATTACCCGCCGTATCCATCTGGTTGCCAGGGGTGCCTTGGAAGCAATGATCTCGGCGATTTCCGTTGCCCGCGGCATCAATTTGTCCTTGGACACCACCTCGCTGACCAGACCAATCTGGTAAGCCCGCTCCGCATTCATTCTTTCCGAATTACCCATCAGCGCCATGCGCATGGCTATTCCGTAAGGGATATAAGTCGCACTAGCAAAGGTCTCACCCAGAGGCAGCCAGCCTATCTCCACATGCGGGTCAAAAAAGGTGGTGTCATCAGTACAGATGACCACATCACAGCCACCCAGGAGAATCAGTCCACCGCCGGCACAGATACCGTTAATCGCGCAGACTACCGGCTTTTTTGCTTTCGCTGGTGCGCTGTAGCCGCCGTAGCCACCCCGGCGCTCCCCGGTACGTGACACCCGGGCCGCTTCTTTCTGGTCAGCGCCCACATTGAAGCCCCGCCCCACCCCGGTCAGCACTGAAACATAGACTTCATCGTCATTGTCGGCTTCCTGAAAAGCCTCAATCAACTCCGCGCTCATCTGGAAGCTCAATGCGTTCAAAGCGTCAGGGCGGTTCTGTGTAATATAAGCTACCCGGTTTTTCTTCTCATAAATAATAGTCTCGTAAGCCACTATTTACCTCCATTAAAATAATTTTTGCGTTTATGATATCCCGCTTCAGAAATAACCGATACTGCCACCTCCTTTACCAATCTCTCTCTCTCCGAGAAAAGCTGCCCCCCAGCAGAATTTACCCAATACGACACTTACCTCTGGTAGAGCCTTATTGTTTCATATCTGTACTCGGTATGTCAAAATATCCACCGCCATCACCGCTGATTCCGGGTTTGACGCCCGGCAGTCTGAACTACTATACTAGACTATTCATGAGCTTCCTGGCTGTAGTAAAAAGCCGGGAGAACATCTCTAAGTAAACTAAAGGAGAGGGAACATGGCAAAAAAATATGATATCATCGCTAAAGTAGTATCGCAAAAGGGACACTGCGGCGCCGGCCACAAGGTTGGTGATGAGTGGCTAATATCCGGGAAAACTCCAGAGGGCATCTGTTTTTCCGCTTTCCATTCGCTGTATCCCACCGCCCGGGTACTGATGTTCGGGGGAACACTCCCCTGGGAAGCCGACCCTGATGTCACCCGGCTCGCCTGCCCGGATGCCGAGAACCCGGTCATCATTGAACTAAGACGATTGCGGGACTAGCCACCTTATCATTGAATGCCGCCCTGTGACAGACTCTTAATTACCCTGGCCAGTAAACGCCTTATATCTATTTTAAATAGATGACGGGGGATACAAGTTTACAATCAGGATACAACTGAGCTCAAACCGAAGGAGGTGGTGATTATCGGCAGACAGCGGTTAATATAATCGAGAGAGGGCAGTCAACTTTCTGCTCACCATAGACTGCCTGTGATAAATGCGATAAAAGCAATGGTTATAAAAGCAAATGGAAGATTTGAAATAGGAGGAATTCCCGATGGCATACGATAGAGGCAGACAGCCTGACCCGGCAGCGGCAGCGTTGCAAAAGGGCATGGAAATGGACTTGAACGCTCCCAGAGAACCCTTTGAGATACATGGGGACAGCTGGTACAACAAACCCCTGGACTACAAGGTGGTCATTTACGAGGCAGACCACGAGACGCACGTGGCCAAGGTCACCATGAACCGGCCGGAGAGACTGAATGCTCTGAGCCACCAGCTTCGCGCCGAGCTTTTCCACGCCCTCAAGGTCGCCGAGCGTGATAAAGATATCAATGCGATTATCATCAAAGGCGCCGGGCGCGCCTTCAGCACCGGCTATGACCTGGGAGGCGGTAATGCCGGGACTCCGGAACCTGACTTCGGCTCCCAGTACATCGGCGATTCGCACTGGCACCGCTACCTGGTCAACCAGTACTGGCAGATATGGGAGCTATCCAAGATAGTCATCGCGCAAACTCACGGTTACGTCCTGGCAGGCGGCTCGGACTTAATGAGTGTTTGCGACCTGCTGGTAACTACCCCTGACTGCCAGTTCGGCTACCCGGCAATCAGGGCCATGTCTGCTCCTGACCTGATGTGGTTCCCCTGGTTCCTGCCCAAAATGAAGGCGGCGGAGATGGTCTACACCGGTGACAGCATCACCGGTGAGGAAATGCACCGCCTGGGCGCGGCAACATATTGTGTTCCCCAGCCGGACATTGACGAGTTTACCGAGGCCTTTGCCAAACGGGTGGCGCTGATTCCCTGGCAGGCAAACAGCATCCGCAAAAGGATGTTACAGAAAGCGTACGAGTTCATGGGATGGAAGCTGGGACTGGAGATAACAGCCCTGATGCAGGAGCAACTGAGCCAGACTGAGCCACTGAAAGAGTGGGGTGAGGTATTCCGCAAGCTACCGCTTCGGGAGTACCTGACTCTCCGGGACAAGCCCTATAAGGACTACCGTACCGCGGAACAGACAATACTGGAGCGTGCTAAAAGAGAAGGAGAGGCCTGGAAAGGTGTAAGTGAAGAGACCAAACCCGGTGCCTGAGCTCCGCTAGAAATTCTTTTCCCGGAGGCCGGGTATCTTCAGCAAAGATACCCGGCCTTTCTCCCTGCAAGATGGGAATCAATAATAGGAAAGTAAGTCCGCACCTGCGCACTGTTGACACTTTTGTCTTCTCTCACCGACCCGGGAAATCCCGCTTTCCCCGGTTATACCGAACCTGTTGATGCCCCACTCCTGGCAATGGGACTGATCGTTGGGCCGAACCGAGATGCAACGATGCGGAGGCTGTCATTTGGATTGACAACTTTTCCGCAATTATCACTCTCGGGAATAGTATATATTTTGACCGGTCAGTAACCCATGATATAATGCGCATCATAAGAGAGGCGGAGTGGTATTGTCTTGGGAATAAGTATAGAGAAAGGGGGGACACAGGATATGTCAGGACTTTTCGACTCTATCGAAATTAGAGGGCTCAAAATTAAAAACCGCTTGGTTATGCCGCCGATGGCCACAAAAATGGCTACAAAAGATGGTGAGGTTACTGACCGGCATATTAAACATTATGGGGCCAGGGCCAAGGGTGGAGTAGGACTGATTATCCTGGAGCATACCTATGTGTCAGCAAATGGCAAAATGTCTGACGGGCAGCTTGGAATATATGATGATAAGCTTCTGGACGGCCTGCGGCGTCTGGTCCAGGCCATACATCGTGAGGGCGCCAGAGTGGGTATACAGCTAACCCATTCAGGGTCGAGAACTACCCGGGAGATAATCAAGGAGCAGCCTGCCGGCCCCTGGAATATACCTGTTCCCGGTGATGAAGAGGTACCCAGACCGTTTACTATCGAAGAGATAAAGAATATAGTAACGGCTTTCAGCGCGGCAGCACGCCGGGCGGTTGAGGCGGGCTTTGATATTGTGGAATTGCACGGAGCTCATGGCTATCTTCTCAGTCAGTTCCTCTCCCCTTACACTAACCGGCGCCAAGATGAATATGGTGGCAATTGGGAAGGGCGGCTCCATCTCCCACTGGAAACAATCAGCGAAGTTAGAGGCAGAATTGGCGAAGATACACCTCTATTTTACCGCTTTGGCGCCGATGATATGCTAGAGGGCGGCCTCACTGGAAATGAAGCAAAGCTTATCGCGCCTCGTTTGGAGCAGAGCGGAGTCGACGTCATCGATATTTCCGGTGGTCTGGGCGGTTCCGGTCGTGATCGTTTCACCGAGCAGGGTTATTTTGTGCCTCTGGCCCGGGCTATTAAAGATACAGTGGAAATCCCCGTAATCGGGGTAGGGAACATTACTGACGCTCACTATGCCAATACCATCGTTGAGCAGGATATGGTAGATATGGTTGCCTTTGGTCGCCTGTTGCTTTCCGAGCCGGAGTATCCTAAACAGGCGGCGCATGAATTGGGAGTAAAGGCGTTTTAATTACATGACTCCCCAGTCAAATATTACTTCGGAGATGGGTCATCTAGTCCATACTTCCGCTTCACAAAGCGGAGTCCGGTGTCAGGATAGAGAGCCACGGTAAGAATGTCACCGATGTCCCGGGTGAAGTCCTTGATTGATTCCCGGGTCCTGTCCAGCTCCGGATCAAGCAAGTCTGCCGGGCGGCAATCTATTATGGGTTTATCGCCCTTGACATAGTTGAGTACTTTTCGTTGCACGTCAGGGTCAATGGGAGCCGGGGGATGCCCGTACAAGCCACGACAGTAGTCCATTACCTGGGTTGGTATCAGTTTATAGCGACCAGCAATCACGTTCTGGACAGCCAGAACACCAACTATCTGACTGGTAGGAGTGACCAGGGGTGGATAGCCCAACTCCTTGCGAATGCGTGGTATCTCTTGATAAACTTGCTCAAGCTTATCAAGAGCATTAACCTGGCGAAGCTGGGTGACCAGATTGGAAATCATACCTCCGGGAATTTGATGCACCAGCACACCGGTATCAATGACCGATAGCCTGGTTTGATTTAAATATTCGCGGTACTTAGGAGCTATAGACTCAAGATACTCTCCCAGGGTAAGCATACGGTTCAAGTCAAGGCCAGTATCCCGTACAGTCCCCTGCAGGGCAACTATGAGCGGTTCAATGGCCTGATGTGATGACCTCAAAGCAAACGGAGCAAGGGCGGTATCAATAATATCTACTCCTGACTCAATGGCTTTGAGGCAGGTCATGGATGCCATACCACTGGTATAGTGGGTATGTAGCTGCAGCGGCACCTTGAGAAACCGTTTAAGCGCCTTGACCAGGGTATAGGCGTCATCAGGTGAAAGAATCCCTGCCATGTCCTTGATACAGATGCTATCGGCTCCCATATCCTGCAGTATTTGTGCCTTTTTGATGTAGTAGTCCAGGTTATATACCGGGCCCCCCATCTTACGCTCGGTAAGTGAGTAGCAGATGGAGAGCTGAGCATGCTTACCGGATTCCTTTATAGCCCTGAGGCAGGTTTCCAGGTTACGCTCGTCATTCAAGGCATCGAATACCCGGAAGATGTCAATCCCAACCTCAGCAGCATGGTGTACGAAGGTGTTTACGACGTCATCAGCGTAATGGCGATACCCGACCAGACTCTGGCCCCTGAGCAGCATTTGCAGTGGTGTGTCCGGCAGCATTTTCTTGAGGATACGAGGTCTATCCCAGGGATCCTCATTCAAGAAACGGAGGGCCACATCAAAAGTTGCCCCTCCCCAGACTTCCATAGAGTAGAAACCAGCCCGGTTCATTTCGGCAGCGATATTAGCCATATCTCCGGATTGCATACGGGTAGCCATAATCGACTGCTGGCCGTCCCGAAAGGTAGTATCAGTAACTTTAAGGGGATTCTTTTTCGCCATGCCATTAATTCCTTTTCTATCGCTTTCTCTATTTTACGGTGACCGCTTTCTAATAGCAACGATTTGGCCTGGGGATTTTGAGAGTCGGGGATCGGATAATCACAGGTGCTGATGGGTTGTCCATTGTCCTGCCAGGCCGGAGAGCGGGGAAACGAAGTCCCTAACCAACAATCAGAAGTCGGCGGTTGAAAATGGTTAAATCGGGGAAATCCAGTCCCTGAGCCAGCAGGAATAGACCTCCCCGGTGAAAGAGAACAGCGTAGAAGATATGCAACCACTGAGCCAGGAGGAACTGGACAGGCTTATCGCTGAATATAACAGATAACTTTCCGGTTCATCGGCAATGCCGGTTATCATTGGGAGCGGAGCTGTGGTAGTGGTTAGCCCGACGCTTTTCAGGCTGCGGAAACGCTTGAAGAAGGCTTGAACAATAGAACATTTGTATCACAAAAATGGGGAAGGGGGGACTCGAACCCCCACGCCTTACGGCACATGATCCTAAGTCATGCTCGTCTGCCAGTTCCGACACTCCCCCGTGAAATCAGAACTGCCCGGCGGATAAGATTAGCTCCGCCTGAATGGCATACATTATGGAAGCGTGTTCACTCCGCGATGAATCAAATACAACCCAAACATTCCTTAGCCTCACACCAGGGAATAATGCTCTTTCCGGGCTAACAACGTACCACCCACCCGGTCTATGGCTTCAGCACAATCTCCTCAAGACTGAGGCGAGGTCGCGGCGGGGGCAGTTCACCTGCCGGATAGCCTAAGGCTACCAGGGCAACCGGTACCAGGTTATCAGCTAAAGAAAAGAGATGGTTAACATCAGCCCGTCCACTGACCCGGCTAACCCAGCAAGTACCCAGCCCCAGGGCGGCAGCCATCAAGACCAGGTGTTCAATGGCGATATAGCTGTTAGCCTTCAGATGTATCAGAGCATCCTGAAGAGACATGGCAGACATACCCTCCGCAGGACTCTGTCCGGCTTCCAGTAAATAACTTGACTGCCCGTCAGTAACGCCCAATTCCACGAGTTCATGGTGCACCTGCCTGGAAGCCATCAGCGAGTATCGATTCAGGTCACCAAAGCAAACAATCACTACCGGCGCCTCCTGGATAAACCGCTGCCCGCGGCACATACGGCATAGCTCGTCTTTCTGCTGTTGATTCCTGACTACCAGAAAGCGCCATGGCTGCCGGTTATGCCCTGATGGCGCCAGTCTGGCAGCCTCAAGCATCTGTTCAATAAGTTCATCCGGGACATTATCAGGAGTAAATTTACGGATACTGCGTCTCATTTTTATGGCTTCCCATACGGTTAGCATACTACCTCCTGTACTGTGCGCTCCCGGCTTTGATCACACCTTATTCACGCCGGTACTCTCAAACAATAAGAATTATAGTTACGGCCGTAGCAAAAGTCAAAATGGAGACTCCCGGTCCCAACCGGCGTTAATGACCGGGAAACCAGTTTGTGCCCATATTTTACCCTTCGATGGACGGCTTCATCTGGAGCGCCTGGGGGCCGCCCGCCGCATTTATAACCGGTGGCCGCCGCCGGACTGGAAGTGATTCTGTGTTTCAGACTAAAGAACTAGTACGTTGTAACAGTTAATCCTTCGTTTAATAGAGCCACCAAAACTGTCATTGCGATCGTACAATTCAAGCGATACAAGCTACTAGTGACCGATTAAAAAGTAAGGGGGGCTGGAATAAATTCCAGCCCCCCTTCTGACTACTTCCGGTTAGTATTAAATACTCTAATACCCCATTGACCGCTTGAGTTCCTGGTCAATCCAGATATACTTGGTGAATCCTTCGCGGTCAGTAGCGCCGAGTGCCCATTCACCATGGAAATTCTTGACCCAGGGCCACCACAGGGTATAGGTGTAGGGCGTCGGGAACTGCAGGTACCACGCCTGTTCCAGAGCATGAGGAGCCCACTCAGCCAATAGCGGATAAGCCTTGGCATCGTTAAGCATAAAATATTTACCGAATTCGGCAACGTACTGCTCGGTCTTCGGATCGTTCACCATGCTGGAATTAGCAGGGTCATTCGACTGGAACTGGTGCCAGGCATAAGGTGCACCACCGATACTGCGATAAATCCCCTCAGAATGGGTCCGGCCCTGCTCGATAGAGACATAGACACCGCGCTCTTTCACCGAGAGTTGCAGGTCAACGCCAATCTTTGCCAACTGGTCTTTCAGCACGGAGACCTCGTCAACATCGAGTTGCTCCAGGACTACCTCCATCTTGAAGCCATTAGGATAGCCCGCCTCTGCCAGCAATTGCTTCGCCTTATCCGGATTGTACTCGAAAAGTTCCTTGACATTTGCCGGCAGGTCCTCAAGCGCCACCGCCGCCCCGACTCCTTTCCAGATAGGGTAGGCATCTATCGGGAAAGCCAGAATTTCAGCACTACCGCCATAGTAGTCTTTGATTATCGCCTGCCGGTCCATACCCATCTGTAAAGCCTGTCTTACCTTGACGTTATACCAGGGCTGCTCCGGTTTGTCCGTCCTCATCGCCAGACCGTAAGAAGTCATTGGGATACTCGCCGTTTCCAGCGCGGGGTTGCCTTGAAGGAGAGAATCACCGTCCTCGCGAGAGATTTCACGGAGGTAATCGATCTTGCCGGTACGCATCGCCGACAGACGGGTGGACGCATCCGCAATAATAAACATCTTGATACCATCCATATAGGGCAACTGGTTCCCCTTACCCGGGCCGACGGGGTCCGTCCGCCAGTAGTTATTATTCCTCACATAGGTGGCGCCGACCCCGGGCACATAGTCTTTCAGTATAAAGGGGCCGTTGCTCACGTAGTTCTTGGTATCAGTGAAGTTCTTACCGGCTTTAATTACTTCCGGAGCGATGATACCAACCGACTGCGCAGTCCATTTAAACGTCTCGCCGAAGCTCCCTGAATTGCCCTTGACCACCACCGTCCATTTGTCTGTAGCCTCTATCGATGTCGGCCACTGTTCCGGTGTCAACCGATTTTTAGCATAAGCCTTGGGTCCCGGGTCCGAGATATCAGGCAGCATATCGAATGCCCGCTTCAGGGTAAACTCCACATCATAGGCATCCAGCTCCCTGCCGTTAACCAGGCGACTCATCGCGTTATCCGGGTCAACCGCCCAGTGAATCCCTTTACGAATGTGATAGATGACCTGATTATCCCCGACTACTTCCCAGCTCTCCATGATTTCACCTTGCTGGACGATAGTAGGGGCGGTCCAGGTCCAAAAGTCAGCTTCAAAGGTTCCGGCTGGCCCCTTGGCCCAATCTCCGGTCATTAAACTCATATTAGTTTGAGCGTAAGTAAGGGTGGCCGCCCGGCCCCGGTAAGCATCATCAAAAGCGGGTTGCTCACGAGGGATAGCAAAGGTGAAAGTCCCGCCATACCGGGGCTCATCCGGTGTCGTCGGCGTGGTGGGAGTAGTAGGTGTAGTGGGTGTAGTGGGTGTAGTAGGTGTAGTAGGAGTAGTAGGAGTAGTAGGTGTAGTAGGTGTGGTTGGTGTGGTAGGCGCACATGATGCCAGCAATAGAGACAGCACCACCAATCCAGCCACCGCCGCCCAGATAAAGTTCCTTTTCATGTTTTCCTCCTTGTATTAATCTTAAGTCAAAGATTAGCTCATCCGCAAGATCAATGTCAATACTGAACAGTCTATTAAGTCTGGATATTCTGCGCTTTTCCCTTTTTGCCAATGATTCAGCCGGATAAGCAATTAAGGGATGGACGTATGATAGCAACTATTTAAACAGGTGTCAAGTCTCCTTGGTAAATTCAGTTTTCTATTTTTCAGCTTCCAGAAAGGAGCGGAGCGTCAATGCATTGGTCACGGCGAATGCCTCAGCATCATTGTTGAAATAAATATAGACTGCCTTCAGTTCCTGAGCCAAGTTTGCCACCCTCCCCGCCCAGGTGGCTAACTTTTCATCAGAGTAAGAGCTCCGGTAGAGGCCGGTGCTGCCATGAAATCTGATATAGGCAAAATCGGCCGTCACCACCAAGGGACAACTGAGAGAAGGCATATCAAAGATGCAAAAACCGGCATTATAGTTATGTAAAATGCCGAGGACACCCTCTTCCAGCCAGGACCGGTGCCGGAACTCAAAGACATGCTCTATGTCCCGCGGCAGAGTAGATAGAAATAAGTCCAACAGCTCATCATCGCGGCGCATGTCAGGCGGTAACTGGTACAGAAGAGGGCCTAATTTATCGCCCAGCAGCCTGACCCTGGCGATAAACTTCCCTACCGTCTCACCGGTATCCCGGAGCTTCTTAAAGTGCGTAATCAGACGGCTTACCTTTACCGAGAAGGTAAAATCAGCCGGAGAAGAATCGCGCCAGTTAGTAAAAGCAGCTTCCGAAGGCAGCCGGTAGAAACTATTGTTGAGTTCAACGGTATTGAAACGAGCGGCGTAAAATTCGAGCCACTTCGTTTTAGGCAGCTTTTCGGGGTAGAAGCGAACCCGCCAGTGGTCATAATGCCAGCCGGAGGTACCGATATAATACTTCACTGATATTAGCTCCTTTCTACCTCAAGCTACCAGACCCCGATTAATATCCATCGCCAGTAGCCTACCACCTTATCGGTACGCTATCAAGCTCCGGTTTTGATAACAATCCGGTTTATCGGGGAATGGGATTAGTGGTAAAATAGACCAACTATTTGATAAGTGAGCCCACATAAGCGCAAATGCAGTACATTGGTATCGATATTATCGAAATAGCCCGCATACGGAGAGCCAGAGACACCTGGGGAGAGAAATTCTTAAGGAAAGTCTATACCGAACCGGAACTCCGGTTATACCGCGAGAAGCCGTCTTCCCTGGCGGCCCGTTTTGCCGGAAAGGAGGCGGTAATCAAGGCTATCGGCACGGAGACGAAGGGTATCAGGTGGAAAGACATCGAGATACTGGCTGAACCCGGTGGACAGCCATCGATCAAACTATATGGTAGAGCCAGAACCCAGGCCCGGAACCGCGGCTTGGGCAAGCTGGCAATCAGTCTATCCCATTCCAGGGAATACGCCATCGCCCTTGTCGTCGGGGAAACAAGATGAATCTACAGCGTCCGGTCAGGTAAGCGTTGCCGGTACCGGAGACATCGTTAACAGACCCCTTCTCTCCAGTTCCTGCCGCACATCATCCAAACCCAGCGCTTCCAGTGTCTCTCCTGTCGGAATGCCATCCCTGTCCCATCCCCTGATTTCGTAATAACGGTCAAGCCATTTCTCAAACAGTGCCCGGTCAAACTGCTGGAAGGGAGGGATACGCGCTTTCTGGAAGGACATGTCCGGTATATCATCCCGCTTTAATCCTTCCCGGACATTGTATGCCCGTACCAGATTAATAATCCTTCTGGCTATCTCCGTAGCTTTATCTTCATCAATGTCCATCCCGGTAGCCGCCGCAATCAAAGCGGCCACCTGGGAACGATGGCTTACCGCCGGATATGGCACATGCAGCTGCCAGAAAAGACAGCCTCCGGTGGCCTCAATCAGGTTGAGTGTTTCCAGGTCATAGGCGACAAACCGGCACAGTCCTTCGTAATCAGCCCCCGTTGGGTCCCAGTCAGCGAAATAGTATTTCTCAAACTCCCTGGGGTACCCGAAGAAACCTTCCTTAAGGTATTGCTCCCTTTCTTCGGGAGAGTGCTGCCAGATAGTCTGCGAGGCCCCGCTCAAGAGCCGGGAACGGTCCACACGGTCGCTGACGGCGTTAGGCAGGGCATATTCGGGCCGTCCGCGTAAATCAGTCTGAATCTCCAGTTTCTTGGTGTGGTAAGCAAATTTTTCCGCCCCGTTACCGATCTGCCGGGCAGCGCGGTAAACGCCATTGGCCAGAACATCACCAATACCTTCACGGCGGACAATCTTCTCCAGCAGATAGAAAACCGCCTCAGGACTCCCGTGCGCAAGCTCCATTCCACCAGTATCCTGCTGTGTCAGAAGACCCTGACGGTAAAGACCAATCGCAAACGAGATATATTCCGAGGATGAATAGGTATCCAGTCCGTATTTCCAGCACAGGTCCCAGAACTTCAGGGCAAAATCATAATCCACCACCTGCGATACGGTTATCGGGGAAGCGAATGCCTTGCACTTGGTAATGACAAAACCTTCCCCATCCGGCTGTGGAAACACTCATTTGCATTTGCTCGGACAGTTATAGCAGGATACCTGCCGGGTCCGGAACTTTCGCGCAAAACCGGCAACAGTTCTCGGTATGTCTTTGACCTTCTCCTGGACAGCCGCGGGCACATCAGCCCCGTAAAAGTCTACCGCCCACAGGTTCCGGTTGACCAGACTGATAGTTGTCGCCCCGACCACATTATCCCGTGACGCCATACCGCCGGGCCCCGTCTTATGCAGGATTTGCTCACTGAGCTCGATGAGCCTGGCGCCGTCAGCCAGATTAATATCCTTGGTACCGCGGACGGCTATCGCCTTCAGCTTTTTATTCCCCATGACCGCCCCCGCCCCACCACGGCTGGCGCTGGCGGCGCTGGTACCTTCAATACTGGCAGCAAAGACCTCATTCTCACCCGCCGGACCGATGTAGAGGATTTCAATATCGTCCGCTTGCAACTCCTGCCGGAGTATCTTTTCAGTTTGCGGACAATTTTTACCCCAGAGATGACGCGCGTCCCGCAGTTCCACCCGGTCATCGTTTATCCATAAATATACGGGTTTGTCAGACCTCCCGGAAACAGTCAGTGTATCATAACCGGCCGATTTGAGAGCCGGCCCCCAGAACCCGCCGAGGGTGCTGATGGCAACCATATCAGTCACCGGGGATTTGAAGGAAACGACAGTTTTATTAAAAGCGGGGGCGGGGGTGCCGGTGAGCACGCCGGTGCCGAATATCAACAAATTACCGGGGGAAAAAGCATCAACCTCGGGAGGGACTCTATCCCAGAGTATCCGGGCGTTCGTCCCCAGTCCCCCGAGACAGGATTCGAGTACTTTCGGGTCGGCGGCTACCTTTTTGAGCTTTCCGCGGGATAAATCGACTTCTAAATTAGCCCCGGCCCATCCGTAGAACATTATCTACCTCTTTTATTTTATCTGAGTAATGCCTTTTAAGATGGTATGCTCATCAAAACTGATGAGTGCCTCTGCCTGAAACCCGTCACCGGTCTGTTAAGTTACGATACGGGAACAGGCGACGGGGCCAGTATCCCTCTTTGTTCCAGTTCCTGCCGCACATCATCCAGACCCAGGGCTTCCAGTGTTTCCGCCGTCGGAATACCGTCGCTACCCCATCCCTTCAATTCGTACCACTTGTCAACCGCTTTGGTGAATAAAGGATAGTCCGGCATACCGGGTATGCTATCATCCTTTCTCCTGATGCCGGCCCGGACATTGTAGGCCCTGACCAGGTTAACAGTTCTCCTGGCCAGTTCCGTAGCCCCGGCTTCATCAACATCCATCCCTGTAGCCGCCGATATCAGCCCGGCGATCAGGGCACGGCTGCCGATAGGCGGTGAGGGATGATGCCCCACCCAGTAATAACAGAGCCCGCTAGCATCAGCCAGAGTATAGGTCTCCTCCTGATGGGACATAAAGAGACAGACTCCCTCATAATCATCTTCACCATTCCCCGATTCAGAAATGAGGTACTTTTTGAATTCTTCAGGGTAGTGATAGTATACCGACTTCAAGTACGCCTCCCTGGCTTTGTGGTCGTCAACAGCAGCCCGTTCCCAGTAGGAATCAGACCAGGAGCCGATAAGCTTGGTCGAATCGCCCTTGTCATTAATCAGCGAACTAATATTTCCTATATTAGCCGGACCTTTTCTTCTGATAGCCCCGCTCTCAATTTTCTTGGTATGGGCAGCCAGTTCTTCAGCTCCCCGGCCAATCCGCCGGGCTGCCCGGTAAATACCGTCAGCCAGCACATCACCGATACCTTCCCGCCGCACAATTTTTTCCAGCAGCGAGAATGCCACATCGGCGTTTTCCCATTCCAAGTGCAGACCACCGGTATCCTCTCTGGTCAGGATACCTTTTTCGTACAGATTTATGGCGAAGGCAATTATGTAAGGAAGCGATATACTGTCCACTCCGTACTTTTCACAGCGCTGGTAGAATTCCACGGCAAAGTCCATGTCAATCAACCGGCTCGCCCGCACGCCTGCCTCCCAGGACATGCACTTGATAAAGACAAAGTCCCCGTCAGCACAGCGAAAGACCTGATGACACCGCTGAGCACAGTTCTGACAGGCTACCTTTCTAGCCCTCTTCGTATCCATGAAATCCTGGGCAAGTCCACCCACACTTTCGAGCTTTTCCCCGAGCTCGGGTGGCCATTCGCCTCTTTTATAGCCGTAATCTACTCCCTTGAAATACCCCTGGACACGGGCATGACCAAACCGGTCATAGATCTGCCGCCGGACAACACCGGTCCTTTCCAGGATTGTCTGGCTCAATTCCACAAGCCGGGCAGGATCAGCCACATTGACGTCCCTCGTACCGTGAACGACGATTGCCTTTAACCTCTTGTCT
>JAUYMF010000080.1 GCA_030698765.1 Dehalococcoidales bacterium | reverse complement strand
TATCATGACCATGAGCTTTACCTTGCCTTTGGCGAAAACCTGCCGGCCTACAAACCAAACCCCGACCCGCGCGTTTACGGTGACTTCACCAGGAGCAAGCCGGATGCCAAGAGCATAATGCTGAACTACCTGACGCCCCACGGCAAGTGGCACATCCACTCCACCTATTCCGATAACGAGCTGATGCTGACCCTGTCCCGGGGGATTGACCCCTTCTGGATTAACGAGGAAGACGCCCGGTCGATTGGCGTCAAAGATAATGACTGGGTAGAGATATACAACGACCACGGTGTCGTGGTTACCCGCGCCGTCATCAGCGCCCGTATTCCTAGAGGTAGCTGTATTATCTATCATTCGCCGGAGCGTACGATTTCCGTGCCCAAGTCGCCGTTGAGAGGTAACCGCCGGGCCGGCGGTCACAACAGCCTGACCCGCGTCCGCCTGAAGCCGGTGCTGATGGCCGGTGGCTACGGGCAGTTCACCTACGCTTTTAACTACTGGGGGCCGACGGGGGTCAACCGCGACAGCTACATTATGGTGCGCAAACTGGAAGGACAACCGAACTGGTAAGAGGAGAATAAGGATATGGATGTCCGGGCACAACTTTCAGCGGTCTTTCACCTGGATAAGTGCATCGGCTGTCACACGTGCAGCGTTGCCTGTAAGAATGTGTGGACTTCCCGTGAAGGCGCCGAATACATGTGGTGGAACAACGTGGAGACCAAACCGGGCACAGGCTATCCCACATTATGGGAGGACCAGTCCAGGTATAACGGGGGCTGGGAGGTCAAGGGGAATTCCCTCCGGCCGAGATTGGGCAGCCGCCTCGGTATGCTGAGCAATATTTTCTTCAATCCCTCTCTGCCCACCATGGACGACTACTACGAGCCGTGGACATACAAATACGAGCACCTCTTCACCGCGCCCCAGGCCGATGACCAGCCGACGGCGCGCGCGGTATCCAGGATAAGCGGCAAATTCCTGGATATTGAGGCCGGACCGAACTGGGATGACGACCTCAGTGGTTCGCCGGTATACGCCCGGAATGACATTAATCTGAATGAATTGACCGATGCTGAACGTGAGGCGCTCTTCAGGCTGGAGCAAATGGTGTTTTTCTATATCCCCCGAACCTGCAATCACTGCCTGAACCCGGGCTGTGTGGCTGTCTGCCCCTCCGGCGCCACGTACAAACGGGCTGAGGACGGGATTGTCCTTGTCAGCCAGGAGAAGTGCCGTGGCTGGCGCTTCTGCGTGAGCGGTTGTCCTTATAAGAAAACCTATTATAACTGGAAGACCGGTAAGTCGGAGAAGTGTATTCTCTGTTATCCCCGCCTTGAGACAGGGCAGGCGCCAGCCTGTTTCCATTCCTGTGTCGGCCGTATTCGCTATAGCGGGATCCTGTTCTATGACGCTGACCGTATCGAGGAAGTGGCCAGGACCCCGGACGCCGGACTGGTCGATGCCCAACGTAGTCTTATTCTTGACCCGAATGACGCTCGGGTAGTTGCCGCGGCTCGGAAGACTGGTATCGGTGACGACTGGATTGCTGTAGCTCAGAGATCCCCAGTCTACAAATTTGTCAAGCAGTGGGGTATCGCCCTGCCGCTACATATCGAATTCAGAACCCTTCCGATGCTGTTTTACGTTCCGCCCCTATTACCCGTGCTCGCTTCGACCAGGAACGGGAGTTATGACCTGGGTAGCAGTGACTTCTTTGGCAGCGTGGAAAACCTCCGGGTACCCATGAAATACATGGCGCGCCTGTTTTCGGCGGGTAATGAGGACATTGTAAAGAGGGCGCTGATGAAATTAATGGCCGTCCGTGCCTATAAACAGGCGCATTCGTCCGGTAATCTTACGGAGCATCAGGCAAACACGATCATGGTCGAGGCTGGCTGTACCGCTGAAGAGGCCGAGGAGATAGCCCGCTTGACCGCGCTGCCGCGCTTCGAGGACCGCTTCGTCCTGCCGCCGTACCACCGTGAGGAAGTCACAGAGCTTTCCGTCGAAACGTTCAAGCAGCAGGGACAGGCTGGCTTTGGCTTCACCAGTCAACCCAAGCGAGGACTGTGATGCTGAGTAAAGAGACAAAACAACTCTGCCGGCTTTTTGCGGAGACGCTGGACTATCCGGACAACTCGTCCACAGTATCCACAGCGAATTGTGCTCAGCAGCTTGAGCAGTTAATTCCCGGTACTGCGGGACCGGTACGCTCATTCGCTGGTTTTATCGCAAAACAGAGCCTGGAAGAGTGGCAGGAACTGTACGCCGAGACTTTTGATATTACTCCGGCCTCTACTCTTTACGTGGGCTATCACCTTTTTGGTGATACTCCCAAGCGCAGTATTTTTCTTATCAAATTACGGGAGGCCTACCAGACCTGTTCTTTCTCCGGTGGCGCTGAACTCGCCGACCACCTGGGTGTGGTACTCAGGTTTATAAGCGTGGCTGAAGACCCTGAATTCGTTTCGCCCCTGGTGGAAGAGTGTCTCCTGCCCGTTCTGGCTCAAATAGAAAAGGAACTGAAGAAAACTGATAATCAGTATGCCCTGGTGATCGGACCACTGCAGGACTTCCTTCAGCACGTGTCCCGGCAATTGATGAAGACGGGAGGTGTTTCCAATGCTTGAGTCCTTCCTGTTTGGGGTGTTCCCTTACATTACCATAGTGCTGATGATAGTGGGACTGGTATGGCGCTATGTCACCAACCAGTTCAGCTATTCCAGTGTCTCCTCACAGTTTCTGGAGAACCGGCGGTTATTCTGGGGTTCCGCGCCCTGGCACTATGGTATCATTCTTGTCCTGCTCGGCCATATCGCCGGAATCCTGTTCCCCCGGAGCGTCACGGCCTTTAATGCCGTTCCGGTACGCTTGTATATCCTGGAAGGGACGGGACTGGCGCTGAGTATTTTGCTGCTGGCGGGGCTGGCTGTCCTCATTCTGAGGCGGGGAGTTGCTACTAACGTGCGCAAGACAACCTCCGCCATGGATGTGATACTCCTCGCGGTATTGCTGGCTCAGGTGGTTACGGGAATCCTTACCGCTATCTTCTACCGCTGGGGCTCGGCATGGTTTGTCCAGACGGCCACGCCGTATCTCTGGTCTCTGCTGACCCTGTCGCCGAAGATAGAATACATGACATCACTGCCGCTGCCGTCAAAGCTCCACGCCATCAACGCCTTTATCCTGTTTGGCCTGTTCCCGTTCAGCCGCCTGGTGCATATGCTGTCGGTACCCTTTGCCTATCTGTGGCGACCGTATCAGATAGTGATGTGGAACCGCCGTCAAACGTTTCCGGTGAGAGACGGCAATGACAGGTGAGAGAGACCTGCGTGAGTACCTCAAGGGTACGCCGAACAAAGGTCTTTTTAGCGCCACTCTCGGTTTCTTTATAGGCTTCGCCGCCGTTGCTCTATTCGGGCCGACGGCGAAACAGTTCCAGGACGTTATGTCACTGAGTCCGGTCATGTTGGGCTTCCTGGTAGCCATCCCCACACTGTCCGGCTCGTTGCTGCGGATACCCTTTGGAGCCTGGGCTGATACCAGCGGCGGCCGGCGCCCGTTCCTGATTCTCCTGATTCTTGCTTTCGCGGGCATGGCCACGCTATTCGGGGTAGTTACCTGGCTTTATCCGGATAGGATCACCGCAGCGCATTATCCTTTGCTGCTCCTGCTCGGTGTGTTGTGTGGCTGTGGTATCGCCACCTTCTCTGTGGGTATCGGGCAGGTGTCCTACTGGTTTCCGCAGCGAAAACAGGGTACTGTTTTAGGGTTATATGGCGGCATAGGCAACATAGCGCCGGGGCTCTTTTCAATGATGCTGCCGCTAGCGCTGGGTGGTTGGGGTCTGCAGGGAGCATATCTGGTGTGGCTCATTCTCCTTGGGGCAGGCATTATCATTTACTTCATTACCGGGCAAGACGCCTATTATTTTCAGTGTATCCGCATTGGCCAGTCTCCGGCAAAGGCTAAAGATCTCGCAAACAAAGCGGGACAGGAGCTCTGTCCCTACGGAAACGCCATGCAATCACTGGGTCTCGCCGCCCGCAACTGGAAAACCTGGGTACTGGTGTCTATTTATTTCACCAGTTTCGGCGGTTTTATCGCTTTGACGGCCTGGCTACCCACCTATTGGGGATCATTCTTCGGACTGAGAATCGCGATAGCGGGAATCCTTACGGCAGCCTTTTCTCTGCTGGCATCGATTATCCGCGTTGGCGGAGGATCCCTTTCCGACCGCCTCGGCGGCGAAAGAACAGCCGTGCTCTCCTTGTCAATGCTACTGGTCGGCTCTATCATAATGACGTTTTCGCACAGTTTTGGTATCTCCGTCGCCGGTGAGATTATTATGGCCGGGGGCATGGGGGTAGCCAATGCGGCTGTTTTCAAGCTGGTGCCTCAGGAGGTAAGAGAGGCGGTAGGCGGTGCCGCCGGTTGGGTGGGCGGTATCGGTGCTTTTGGAGGTTTTGTTATTCCACCGCTGATGGGATTTTTCGTCAGCCTCCAGGGTAATGCTGGTTATGCCAACGGTTTTGCTATCTTTATTGCTCTGTCGGTTATTTCGATAGTACTCGCTTACGTGCTTCAACGTGTCTCTGTTGTGGGTAAGTTGCGTGTGCCCAGCCCGGCGGTCACCACGCCGGAGAAACAACGCGGCTGAATCATGTTACTGTATCTGATTTGTTTGTCAGAACACTGGGACTCCTCTGCTTTATAGGCATGGGGAGATCCCACCGATTGCCTGGCTAGTTTCGATAGTTAAGTTCTCAGCTGGCTGAAACAACAAAGTCTTCAGCAGGTAATGTAAAAAGGAGTGTAATCCAGTGTCAACCTGGGTCAAGAAGTGGGAACCGGAAGACTCTCAGTTCTGGAAAGAGACGGGTGGTAAGATCGCATGGCGGACGCTGACGATCACCACCCTTGCCCTTGTTCTCTCCTTTGCCACATGGTTCCTGATGAGCGCGCTGGTAGTGCGGCTTCCGTCTATTGGTTTTCAGTACAATGAAATGCAGCTGTTCTGGCTGGCTGCCATGCCCGGGTTAGCCGGCGGGACCTTTCGTATCCTCCACACCTTCCTTATTCCCATATTTGGCACGCGGCACGTTATCACCATCGCTACCCTGCTTAAGTTGTTTCCAGTTGTGGGTATAGGCCTGGCGGTGATGAACCCTCAGACACCCTTCTGGCTGTTTCTGGCGCTGGCTTTTTCGGCGGGTTTAGGGGGTGGTGATTTTTCTTCTCACATGCCCAGCACCAGTCTGTTTTTCCCCAAACGGCGGCTCGGAACCGCTCTGGGCATACAGGCGGGGATAGGCAACTTCGGAGTTACCATCACCCAGTTTGTCACCCCGTGGATAATCGGCGTTGCCGCCTTCGGGGCTGTGGTTGGCGGCTCACAGGTTTTTACCAAAGGTGAGGTCACCAGTAACGTCTGGCTGCAAAATGCGGCTTTCGTATATGCGCCACTGCTGATGGTGATGGGTATTCTGGCCTGGATATTCCTGAGGAGTGTGCCGGTGAGGGCATCCTTCAAAGAGCAGTTAGATATTTTCAAGAGTAAACACACCTGGTTTTGCACCATTACCTACGTAATGACCTTTGGTTCATTTTCCGGGTTTTCCGCCACGTTCCCTCTGTTGATTGCCACCGTTTACGGCGGTTTTCCGGATGCCCCGGACCCTCTGAAATTCGCCTTCCTGGGACCCCTGGTAGGCTCCGTCATGCGAGTGGTAATGGGGCCAGTCAGTGACAAATTCGGCGGAGCCATCCTGACCACATTGTCGGGCATAGTGATGTTGGCCAGCGGTCTGCTGATGGCGTTCACCGGTTTATTGACGCCCACCTCGGTAGCCCAGTTCCCCATGTTTGTCATTTTCATGCTGGTTATCTTCACGGCATCCGGCATGGGCAATGCTTCAACATTCCGCCAGTATCCTGTTATCTTTGCTCACTCCCCCAGACAGGGAGCAGGAGTTATCGGCTGGACAGCGGCAATAGCCGCCTACGGGCCGTTTGTCTGGTCGTTTTTGATAGGCATAGCCATAACCAAGGCTGGCAGTCCTGTTCCCTTTTTCTACGGGATAGCGGGTTACTATCTCGTGGCTACGGTCGTCAATTGGTACTATTATCAGCGGAAAGGATGCGAGAGTCCCTGTTAGGTCAGGTCTGCAGGAGACCCGGTAGGAGGATGTGGATGATGCGAATGACAAAAGTAGTTTCTTTCGTTGGCTATTCCAACTCCGGCAAGACTACGCTGCTGGAAAAAGTAATCAATGAACTCAAAGGCAGGGGATATCGGGTTGGGGTAATCAAGCACACCAGTAAAGCCTGTGAAATTGATATACCGGGAAAAGACACCTGGCGCTATGCTCAGGCAGGTAGTAACATAGTCGTCCTTTCTTCGCAAACCCAGATGGCAGTCCTTGAGAAAATTGACCGCGAGCCGGTGCTGGCTGAGATTACGGATTTGCTGGAGGGTAAGGTAGACATCATACTCACGGAAGGCTATAAAGGCCTGAACACCGCCAAAGTTCTGGTCCGGGGCGAAGATGACCAACGGGCGCCTGACTTTAAAGGGGAACTGCTGGCCACGGTGTCTCCCTCCGTGATGCCAAACGGTGTCCGGCGCTTCGCACAAGAGGACGTGACCCGCATTGTCGATTTGCTGATAGAGCAATTGGTGACTGCCTAGTTTTACAAGTTAGTCCGCACGGTATAAAATGGGGCCAAAAGCTACAGGATGAAGTCTATTATCTAAAGTCAAGGAGGAAGCCCATGTGGAACCAGTTCAGGACTGATGAGTACCAGGGAATGCTGGCCGAGACGGTCACCATCGCGGGCCATAACGGTGACCTTATCCATGCCTACTTTTCACGGCCGCTGGGGAAGGGCCCGTTCCCGGGGATAGTCTTAATCGCTCATTTACCGGGATGGGATGAGTTCTATCGTGAGACTTCCCGCCGCTTCTCGCAGCACGGGTATCTGGCCATCTGCCCTGACGTGAACTGCCGGTTTGGGCACGGAACCCCGGAAGAAATAGCGGCAGTGGCTCGCGGCGCGGGCGGAGTTTCTGATGATAGCGTAGTGGGTGATTGTGAAGGGGCGATGCAATACCTGAGAGCTTTACCTTACTCCAACGGTAAAGTAGGGGTGATAGGTACTTGCTCGGGCGGTCGTCACTCTTTTCTGGTGGCATGCCGGGTTAGCGGGTTCAATGCGGCAGTCGATTGCTGGGGTGGCCGGGTGGTCGCTTCACGCGAGGAACTGACCCCAGCCCAGCCTGTGGCTGCCATTGACTACACCGGTAATCTGGCTTGTCCTCTGCTGGGTATCTTTGGCAATGATGACCAGAGTCCTTCCCCCGAGCAGGTGAACCGGCACGAGGAAGAGCTAAAGAGGCACGGGAAGAACTACCAGTTCCATCGGTATGACGGTGCGGGTCACGGGTTCTGGTACTACCATACAGAACGCTACCGGCCGCAGCAGGCTATGGATGCGTGGCAAAAGGTGTTCGGCTTCTTCGCCGAGCATTTACGAGGTTAGCTGTGATTGAGATGAGGAGTGAATACGAATCTATAGTGAACTGAAAGTTGAGTACGACTGTCTGCATCCGGCGGAGGCAAATAGGAACATCATATGAAAACAGTGCAGTTTCTTATCGATAATATATGTGCCGACTTCACGGTGGATTCCCTGCTAGGCATGGTCAGGACATGTCTTGCCGCAGGGCCGTCCACCATCAGCGGCCTCACCCGCGCCATTATGGAGAAGGACCGCTCCCTGGATGTCAGATGTGCGGAAGGACTGGCCGAGGGTGCTGTGCAGTTTCTATCCGAAATGGGCGTTGTCGAGCTCAGGGGGTCGTTGGTATATGCAACTGGCTCCGCACCGCTCGAATGAGGCATCACGCTTGCTAACCATTAAAACTATACTTTTGTACCAAAAGTATAGTCAAAGATACATTGATGTCCTATCTGGCATGATATAATATTATTTTGTCTGAGGTAATGAAGTCGAGGTTGGCTGCAGTATCGGAAAAGAATGAATAAACAATCAGCGGCTAAAAGTTTCGGGACATCGCCGATTACGGAAGCGATGGGGGCCAGAATAAGCATCGATGGTTCTCAACCCGGCATGTTCTTGGTCATCGGAAACTCGGTATCGCCGGAGCGAGCAATATCCGGCGCCGGCGGCTCCGTTGTGCTCAAACTGTCTTCCTGGAATTATCTGGTCACGATGCCCTTCTCAAGTTATATTACACTGAGGAACCATCGTGATATCTCCCGAATTGGCCCCGTTTCTGTGGATATTGAACGATTCAACAGGGCAATAGCTATGCTGGGCGGCGCAGCCGAATCCGGCTGAATACTAGTTTCCCGGCAAAAACCGTAACAAATATTTTTTAGGAGGGAACTATAATGGCAAGTGTAGGACAGGAACTTCTGGCGGTACCGTTACCGGAGATGGTTCTGAAACTGGGACTGGGAATCGCCGAAGCTCAAAGAGCGCTGGACGAAAACTCAGTCGAGACAGCTCAGCTTCTGGCCGAGACCTCGGTACCGCTTGTTCTGGGGATAACGCAGACAATCGCCGCTGACGGGACGGTTACTTTCGCGGAAACACCTCCGGTTAATGTTTCACTGCTTCAAATCGGCCTTTTACCCACTTTCTACCAGTTTTCTGAAGCCACAATTGAAGTGACCATGGATATCAAGACTACGACATCCCGTGAAACAAATATTAAAGTGGGCGTAAAAGCTAAGGTCGGCTTTGCCTGCTGGAGCGCGTCTGTAGCCATTGATGTCTCTCACAACCGCAAGTTTGGTAAGGAAGTAAAAGGCACAAGCAGACTGGTTACCAAGATGGTGCCGGTGCCTCCGCCAGAGCGAATCGCACCTACACTGACAATTATAGATAACCGTCCTCCCAAAGAAACGCCGGATAACGAATAGTAACGCGTATTTATCCGTAATCAGGGGTTCGCAGGACTTCCGGGCAAACAGAGAAGTGGCAAATCGAGACTTCTTCGGTATAATGTCATGTCTTTGTAGTGCGGTTGGTAATGCGTTATAATTACGGATAATAAGGGAGCAAAATGCTGTTGGTAATGGAGTCAGACGATGGTTTCTAATTCATTTCGCCCCGCAGGCGATATCAGGGCTTTTCGTACTCCGGTCATTCCTCCGGAGATACCGGTAAAAGAAGTGCCCTCAACTTCATTTGCGGACCTGGTCAGGATGCTGGCCGAAGGAATCGCTGATGCTCAGTTGAGCCTGGACAGGTCTTCCGCTGAGATGCTGGCGGAACTGGCGAACACGAGGGTAAACGTAATCAGCAGCGTTACCGAAATTATTGACGAAAAGGGGAAGGTCACATACAAGAATGGTGAGCCGCAAAGTATTTCCCTGCTTGAACTTGGCATGCTGCCTACATTTTACCAGTTCTCTGAGGCGACGGTAGAAGTGGCTATGGACCTGCAGATAGTTGAAAACCAGTCTACTACCGGTGAAGAAAAAGGACGAAAGACGCTTTTCGCTAACACGAGTAATATCCGGATGGAAAGGAAGCTGAACCGGGACCTTAAAGTAACATCAAAACTGACAGCCAGGTTGGTACCTGTTCCATCGCCGATACGAATTGAACCTTCCCGCAACACGGAGACAACCGGATAAACAGCAGCGCAGGTGCAGGAGAAGAGTGTAATGGTTGAGAAATCAACATCTGGTGATATGGAACTGGGCGACTTCCTGGAAGCGGCCGGGCGGTCACTGGCTGAAGCTCAGGTATCACTGGTTCCAGACCTGAATGTTCCCGTGAACATGATGCTTAGCAATGCCGATCTGGAAGTAAAGGTTGCGGTCAGCAAAAACGCCGTGGGGCGTTTGACGGTTAGAACCATTCCCATAGAGGACATACTCCGGGGAGATATCGATGCCGGAACACTATCTACCATTCGTGTTACCTACGTCGCTACGCTCGGAGAAAGCATGGTGGTGGCCGCCCAAACAGCAGCTCCTTCGGCGGAACCAACCAAAGCGCCTGAAAAGACGCCTGTTCAGGTCATCGAAGAAATCAGAAGACGACCTGCTATAACCAAATTGGAACAAAGGTCGGGGACGCTTGATATCAAACCGAGCTTCGTTCCGGAACAAAATCGATGGCTGGTCACTTTACGGAGTAAAGATGGCAAGGTTGTCCGCGAGATGATTGTACCGGATGAACCGGAAGGTAAAGACGTTGCAAGATAAGATAAGGAGCAGGTTGAATATCAAGCCACAGACCCGTCCTGTGGTCAGGGAAACCAAAGCCCCGGAGAAAAAGGCATCTAACGTCCCCGGCAGAATTTCCGTTGGACACGCTGTCGGGTCTATGGACGAACAGGTAGCCGCTTTGAAAAAACTATCAAAGGCACCGGCCGCTCCCCTGAAACCGGTACCGGCAGAAACGGCTAATCATACTGCACAACTGAGCCTTCAGATTAAGACTCTGTCCGCTGAAAACGCCCGTCTTTCCGGTGAGATTAACAAGCTGAAAGAAGAAACGGGGAAGGACCGGAGCCTGGTTGAAAAACTCCGGAATGAGCTTGACAGGACAATCGAGGAAAAAGAGGATGCTCTCAATTCACTAGCCGGTTTTCAACGCAGACTTCAGGAGCTGGAGAGTCAAAACGAGCGTCTGAAAGAGCAGGTTTTGAAACGCCCGGCTGCAAATAAACCGGCTGGTTTCGCGGAAGTCACGCCGGAAAAGATTACGGAGCTTGTTTCGGACTTGCAGGCCCAACTCAAAGGGCAAGTCAGCGGGCTGGAGATGAGAGGCATCGAACTTGAATTGAAAGTCGGTTTCGATCCCGTAAAGGAAAGCCTCTTACTAAAAATTCCTTCTTAGCAAAAGACCCCCGGATATAGTTTATGCTGGCCTCATTTCGGCGCTAGTTTTTGAGCAATTCGTCATTTTGTCCGCATGAAATCACGCCTGTCACTTGATGCGGTCAACACGCAGGCGCGCCGTGCCATTCTCATCCCAGGTAGTTACCAGCAGGTCGTCCACCAGGGCGGTGTGGGGCCTGTTGGTACCATCTGAGACAAGAGTCTCCCGGTTGGCGATTGTCCCATCTGGAGCCAGCACCAACCGCACCAGTGCGCCACTGTCATCCGGCAGCAGAGAACCCTGTTGCGGAGGGGCAGGCGCTGTCTGGCGCCGAGACACACCGGTAAGGACGCGAAGGTGCACAATAGTATAGCCACTATCTAACCTGACAGCCGTGGACATCGCCGCATTGGTGCCGTCTTCATCCAGCACCTCCTCGATACTGACCGGTTGCCACGAGGCGTCTAACTGGATGATTTTAACCGCGCCGGTGACCGAGGGATTCAGTGTCTCGGAAGCGAAGACGAGATAACCCCCCTCCACCGGTATGGCACTGGAACCGTTGGCATGAGCATAGATACCGCCGCCGATACGTACCTGCCCGGTCTTGTTGGCCTGCACATCGAAGCGGTGAATAGTGTGTCCGTAACCCGGGGCGAAATGACCAACAGCCACGCCTTCAGGTTCAGCCGCCAGGAACATGTCATTGGTGGGTCCATCCGTATGCCCGACAGAGACAATACCGAGACGCTGGAAATCCTTGTCCAGCTTGAGCAGGTAGCTGGCGCTGTCTCCCGTCACCGAGAAAACCAGCCAGTGATAGCCGTGAGCGAAAATATGCCAGTGGTCAGCGATAGACGCTCCACCCGTGTCGGTTGGGCTGACCACCGTCTGCCACGATACCGTAGCTTGAGGGTCGGTTACATCCAGACGGCCCATTAGCAACTTGCCGTCCGCCTCCGCTGAGATGGCTAACTGAGGTCTGCCATCATCAACGGCAAATAGCCATAGCCTTGCTCCCGAAATGCTCCTTGCCGCAAGAACTGATTCTATATTAGGTGGGGCAAGGGTGGATACTGGTGTGGAAGACGACGCCAGTTTACCGCTGAGACTTTTTATGACTGAAGGCTGGTCCGTGATATTCCAGTAGTAGACCCTGTAAGTTCCGCTACCTGAAGCAATAATCGCCGGGTCAATATTGTTTTCTCCGGTCAGTACCAGGTCGCGGTTGCCGAAGTTAAGTCCGTCGGTTGAGGTGAAGCTGTAGATACCCGGTGGTGCGCCGCTCTGGGGAAAGGCGATTGCCAGCA
>JAUYMF010000079.1 GCA_030698765.1 Dehalococcoidales bacterium | reverse complement strand
CAGCAGGCACTGGACTACCTGCGGGAAGTGCCTGATTACGGCTCAATCGACTTTGTCCGTCAGGTAAGCACACCGGCTGCTTACTGCTGGGAGCCGGAGAAAGGAGCAGATTCAGCGGCGGAGTACCACATTGTCGCCCTCGATTGCGGACTGAAATACAATATCCTGCGCTTACTTAACCGGCTGGGGTGCGCGGTCACCGTTGTCCCCTGCGCCACCCCCCCCGCTGAAATACTGGAACTGAAGCCTGATGGCATCCTGCTCTCTCCCGGCCCGGGCGACCCCGATCTTTTAGATTATGCTGTGGATACGGTCAGGCATCTGGTGGGCAAAAAGCCGGTGATGGGCATCTGCCTGGGTAACCAGCTTATCGCTCGTGCCTTCGGGGGGAGGAACTTCAAGCTCAAGTTCGGGCACCGCGGCGGCAACCATCCGGTGCGGGATCTGACCACCGGTAGAATCCACATCACCGCCCAGAACCACGGCTATGCCGTTGACCCGGATAGCCTGGGCAAAGAGCTGGAGGTGACCCACATCAATCTCAACGACGGCACGGTGGAGGGCCTGCGCCATAGGGAGTTGCCCATTTTTGCCGTCCAGTACCACTCGGAGGCCTCCCCCGGCCCCCTGGATAACACCTATTTATTTGAGCAGTTTCTGGAGATGGTGAGGAGGAGTAAGTGATACATACGGCTTCTCCCTTTCGTAAAGGGAGATTGAGGGGGATTTTAACAAAGAGGATTTATGCTACCCTACAATAAGAACTTGAAACAGCATTCCAGGCAACTCAGAAAGGATATGACTGATGCTGAAAGGACACTCTGGGCGAAGATACGGATGAGACAACTAAAAGGCTACCACTTCTACAGGCAGAAACCCATCGGCGATTATATAGTCGACTTCTATTGTTCTAAGGCAAAGCTGATTATTGAGATTGATGGTAGCCAGCACTTTTCTGATGAGATGGCTGAGGACGACAGAATAAGGGATGAGTACCTGAGTAGTCTTGGTTTGAGAGTTCTGAGGTTTACCAACGCCGATGTGCTGGTACATGGCGAGAGTGTCATTGAGAGAATAATTGAGAATATTGAATAAAATCCCCCTTAGTCCCCCTTTTTCAAAGGGGGAGACATAAATGAAAAGGGAGGTAGCTATAAGGCATCTCCCTTTCGTAAAGGGAGAACGAGAGGGATTTTATAAGGGGGTGAGGTAGAGAAGATGGACAAAAATAGAGCGATAAGTTTATTGAGACAAGCACTTGACGAGATTCCCTCTCTTAAGAAGAAGCCATATAACAACCGAGATTACCCTTTATGGCGTAGTAAGATAAATGTCGTTCTTGAAGACACCTTTGGTGAAAATTCGAAAGAATACAAAATATTTACAAATGCTGGGACACGGAGTGATAAAGCATTAATATCTCTACCCATATTAGACGATATTGCAAATCGCCAAATATACATAATGAACCTTAATAGTTTAGAGACCTGTTTAAAATCAATCATCCAGAAATATGAATTATTATTACTTAATGAAACGCCTCCGTTAACAGAATCCCCGATACAGCTTTTTGACGCTATGCAATTTCACTCCAAAGTGATTGAGGCGAGTAGGTCTCTATTTGAGAGCAAACACTACGCCCAAGCAATCTTTGAAGCATTCAAGGCTGTAAATAACCTTGTGAAGGAAAAGTCAGGCAAATCCCAAGATGGCAAGGACTTAATGGCAAAGGTATTTAACGAAAGTGCCCCTGTTATTAAACTTAATGACCTGGAAACGCAATCTAACAAAGACGAACAGGAAGGTTTTAAGTTCTTGTTTATGGGAGCCATGGTAGGTATAAGGAATCCTAAAGCTCATGATTTAGTGGTGCAAAATGACCCGTATCTAACCCTGGAATACTTGGCTTTTGCCAGTCTTCTACTTAAGAGAATTAGTTTTTGGATAGCAAAGGAGTAAACTTGAAACCCACTAAAGTCCTCATCATCGGCTCCGGGCCTATAATCATCGGGCAGGCTGCGGAGTTTGACTACGCCGGTACCCAGGCGTGCAAGGCGATGAGGGAGGAGGGTGTGACCTCGGTGCTGGTCAACTCCAACCCGGCCACCATCATGACCGATGAGGGTATTGCTGATGTCGTCTATATCGAGCCATTGACCGTGGACATGCTCGCCCGCATCATCGAGCGGGAGCGTCCGGATGGACTGCTGCCCACCCTGGGCGGGCAGACCGGCCTTAACCTGGCCGTGGAGCTGGCTGATGCCGGTGTCCTGGACAGATATGACGTCAAGTGCCTGGGCACGCCCATCCAGACCATCAGGAACGCCGAAGACCGCGAGCTTTTTAAGCAGCTGCTCGGCGGCATCGGCGAGCCGGTGCCGCCGAGCGTCACCGTGACCAGCCTGCGCGAGGCGCGCAAGGTGGTTGAAGAGATGGGGTTGCCCCTGGTGGTGCGCCCGGCATATACCCTGGGGGGGACGGGGGGCGGCATCGCTAAAACTCAGGAAGACTTCGAGAAGATTGTCGCCGCCGGGCTGGCCGCCAGCCCCATATCCCAGGTGCTGCTCGAAGAATCAGTGGAGGGCTGGAAGGAAATCGAATATGAGGTGATGCGTGACGGCGCTGACAACTGCATCACCGTCTGTAACATGGAGAACCTCGACCCGATGGGTGTCCATACCGGCGACAGCATCGTCGTCGCTCCCAGCCAGACTCTGACCAATAAGGAATACCAGATGCTGCGCACCGCCAGCCTCAAGATTATCCGCGCCCTGGGCGTAGAAGGCGGTTGCAACGTCCAGTTCTCCCTTGACCCCGCCAGTGAGCGTTACTATGTCATCGAAGTCAATCCCCGCGTCAGCCGCAGTTCTGCCCTGGCCAGTAAGGCCACCGGCTACCCCATTGCCCGCGTTGCCGCCAAGATAGCCGTGGGCAAGCGGCTCGATGAAATCCCCAACGCCGTTACCGGCAAGACGATGGCTTCCTTCGAACCGGCGCTGGACTATATTGTGGTCAAGATTCCGCGCTGGCCCTTTGACAAGTTCGAGTCGGGCGACCGTATCCTGGGCACGCAGATGAAAGCCACCGGTGAGGTGATGGCCATTGACCGCTGCTTTGAGGCTGCTTTGCAGAAGGCGGTACGCTCCCTGGAGTTCGGCAACCGCTCTCTGCTCTGGGAAGACCTGAAATGGGAGCCGAGTACCAGTATCGACAACTATCCCCTGGAACCTAACGACCTCCGCTTGTGGGCGCTGATGGCGGCTTTGAGACGGGGGATAACCCCGCAGGAGCTTTCGGGACGCACTAAAATTGACTTCTGGTTCCTGGACAAATTGCGGAACATTGTCGACATGGAGAAGCGTCTCCTGGCGGAAACACTGACG
>JAUYMF010000078.1 GCA_030698765.1 Dehalococcoidales bacterium | reverse complement strand
AATGGGAATAGACAGTATCAAACAGATTGCCGTTATCGGCGCCGGTAATATGGGGTCGGGCATCGCCGAGCTTATGTCGCGGGTCGGCGGCTACCAGGTGGTACTGACCGATACCACCGAGGAACTGGTACAGAGAGGGCTGCAAAACCAGCAGAACAACCTGCAAAAGTTCTTCGTGGACAAGGGGAGAATGACCACGGACGAGATGAAGGCGATAATCGGTCGTATCCAGACCACATCTGATATTGCTGAGGCTGCCAGCAAGGCTGACCTTGTCATCGAGGCCGTCTTTGAGAGCATGGACTTGAAGAAGAGCATCTTCAAACAGCTTGACGAAGCGGCTCCGGCCCACGCTATCCTGGCGAGCAATACCTCATACCTGAGCGTCACCGAAATGGCCGCTCAGACCAAAAGAGCGGACAGGGTGGCCGGTATGCACTTCTTCAATCCACCGTCCGTGATGAAGCTGGTGGAAGTGGTCAGGGCAGCATTAACCTCCGAGGAAACAGCAGCTACGGTGTATGAACTGGCGCGGAAGCTGGGCAAGGAGCCGGTATACTGCCGGGACACCTACGGTTTCCTGGCGAACCGCGCCGCCGGTGGGGAACCGGGACGGCCCTGGGGCAATGACGCCGTGGAGCTGGTCTGGGCGCATGTCGCCCCTCCGGAGGATATCGATAAGGCCGTCAGGCTGGGCTACAACCGCCCCATGGGGCCGCTGGAGCTTGGTGACCTCATCGGGGGGTGGGGGCTATGCGTCCATGCCGAGGAAGACACCATCCGCGAGTTTGGCTGGGAGAGAGGCCACGTTCATCCCCTGATCAAGATGATGGTGCGCGCCGGCTACACCGGAGGCATCGGCAAGAAGGGCATCTATGATTTCTGGAGGGATGTCCTCTCCAAGTGGTGACCTTTTAGACCGTCCAGTCCATCCGGCTGATAGTCCCGGGAATCCGCTCCGCTATCCCTTCTTCCTCACCACATAGCGGATGATAGTCTTGGGGACTTTAGCGTCAGGTCGGGTGAGGTACTCTTCCTCGTGGTCACCGGCTATCTCGAAGCCGCTGTCTTCAATGAAACGGTGCAGGCGTTCAATGGAGGCTGTCTCCCGGTCATAAGCCCCGAGGTGCAGAATCTGGGCCACCGTACCGTAATCCCAGGTCTCCAGCCTGACCTCAGTTCCGGCTACCTTCTGGGGCAGAGAGTCGGTATCGTCAGGCACCGGCAGGGCGACAATCATCGTCCATTTATCTTTGGGCATGGTAACGGCATCCGGGTAACGCGCACGGAGACCGCTCACTTTGAATACGGGCAGCCCCCGCTTCTTACGGTCAAATCTCAGCGTGTAGACAGAGCCGTAGAGAGCAGGCATCAGTTCCGGAAAGACCTTATCCGGCGCCCCTTTACCGGTAACCACCCCCACCTTCTGCGGCGGCATCTCCAGTATCCGGGGATCTGTTTTAGACTGGCGCGGCATGACCTCACCCCCCTTTTTGTCTCAGGTCAGTACCCTTTTGCCCGGTCAATCTCATTTATCAGCGGCTGTTGTCCGTTAGCGTACCTCTTCAGGTTCTCGCAGAAAAGGTCGGTCAGCCGGACGTTACGCATCTCGCTCCTCGCCGATACATGGGGGCTGATGATGACATTGGGCAGCTCCCACAGCTCGCTTTCCGGAACCAGAGGTTCCTTCTCAAAAACATCCAGCCCGGCCCCACCAATCCAGCCTTCCTTAAGCGCCCGGATAAGCATGGCCTGGTCAACAACACCACCCCGGGCAACGTTGATGAGCACCCCCGTGGGCTTCATCGCCTTCAACTCCCGCTCCCCTATCATCTTCTTCGTTTCGTCGGTCAGCGCCACCGTCATCACCACGAAGTCGCACTCGCCCAGCATCTCCAGTAAGTCCTGGGGAGGATAGAGCGTATCAACTCCCATAACGGAGGACTCCTTCTTCACTGCCGACTTTCTGGTAGCCACGATTCTCATGCTAAAGGCGCGGGCGAGGCGGATTATCTCATTGCCGATGCTGCCCAGACCGACGATACCCAGGGTCTTTCCGTGAAGCTCGAGGAAATCAATCTTCTGCCACCGTCTTGCCTGCTTGTTGGCAAAGCACCGGGGGGACATCTTGACAAACATCAGCATCACGGCCATGACATACTCTGAAATCGGGATATTCTGCGTCCCCCTGGAATTGGTCACGATATATTCAGTGTCCAGCAGGCTCCTCGCGGCAGCACTGTCCACACCGGCGCCGATATACTGCACCCACCTCAGCTTCGGTGTCTGGGAGAAAATATCGGGCGGCCAGGGTGCCCTGGGCATAAGCAGCACCTCCGCCTCCCGCAACAAGCTATCAAGCTCGGCGCGGCGGTTACCCGGCGCAGCCCCCGGCAACGAGGCTTCAAAAACATCGGTAGCATCAATCACCTTGATTCGCTTATCGGCAGCAGCCACCCGCCGCTGTAAGTCTTCCTCCAGCCTGGAAGCAAGGACAACATTGATAGTATTCATCAAATACCCCCATATTTTGCATATTTTGCCCGGTAGTTTCCGTGAAGTCACCGACCATTCTTCGGGATTTACCAGTCACAGTATAGCA
>JAUYMF010000077.1 GCA_030698765.1 Dehalococcoidales bacterium | reverse complement strand
CACCCCCGTCATTGCGAGGAGTCCCGATGCAATCGGGACAACGAAGCAATCCGTTTCCGTCTCAAATCTCATCATACAGGTCTCGCCACTCAGGATTCAACGACTCTACAAGCCTGTTCTTCCTCGCCCTCGAGCTACCTTTCAGCCTTTTCTCTCGTAATATGGCATTCTCAACGTCCTCAAATATCTCATAGTAAACCAGTTTATCTATTCTATATTTCTCTGCAAACCCTCTGACGACCTGCCTTTTATGCTCGTACACTCGCCTTTTAAGGTCATTGGTCACACCGAGGTAAAGTGCTACGTTCGTGCTGTTAGCCAGAATATATACATAATACTGCTTGCTCGTCACTCTACTTCAAATAAGTCGGAGGGTATACGGATTGCTTCGGCACTCCGTGCCTCGCAATGACACACTCGATAGACCTTTCCCTGAATCTACATCCTCTTTGGAGTCCGACCCCCGTCATTGCGAGCCCGATGCAATCGGGCGAAGCAATCCGTCCCCATCTCCCGCAAGGAGAGATGGGGAGATTTCCTCTCCCTTGACGGGAGAGGACTAAGCCTGCCCCGTACTGGATACAGGGGTGAGGGTGAAGTCATCCGTTTCATTCCCTTCACTCTATTGCTTCTCCAATTACTTAACGTACTTCCCGATTATCAGGTTCAGTTTCCGCTTCTGACCCCCCGGTATCTTCTCCGGGGCGGTGACAATCGCCATCTCCAGCGCTGTCGCACATGCGCAGTTGCGCATGTGCGGAATTTTCCCCACCGCCAGCTTGATGATCCGCTTTGACATATCGACGTTCTTGCGCAGGGTCTCCAGGATTATCTCGACCGTTACCGCCTCACCCGGCTGCCACCAGCTATCGTAGTCGGTGACGCAGCCGATGATAGCGTAGCAGATTTCCGCCTCCCGCGCCAGCTTGGCTTCCGGCAGCGCCGTCATACCGATGATATCCGCTCCCCAGGAGCGGTAGAGCCTCGATTCCGCCCGCGTGGAGAAGGCGGGACCCTCCATGACCACCATGGTACCCGTGGGATGAACACTGGCCCCCGCCTCCTGCGCCGACTCATACACCACCCGGCTCAAGTCCGGGCAAAATGGGTCGGCGAAGGCGATGTGGGCGACGATGCCATCGCTGAAGAAGGTGCCGGTACGCCCCCGGGTGCGGTCGATTAGCTGGTCGGGGATGAGCAGGTCGCCGGGCTTGACCTCTTTCTTGAAACTGCCCGCCGAGTTGATGGCGATGATGTGCTCCACCCCCAGCGACTTCAGGGCGTAGATATTGGCCCGCGCCGGCAATTCCGAAGGTGAGATGCGGTGCCCCCTGCCGTGACGGGGCAGAAAGGCGACCCCGACTCCCTCCAGCCTGCCGGTGACAATAGTATCGCTCGGCTTGCCGAAGGGCGTATCAATATCAACTTCTTTAATATCGGTCAGCCCCTCGATATCATAAAGCCCCGTCCCCCCGATAACCCCGATTTTAGCTCTGGGTTCTGGCATAAGCACCTCCTTTAAAATAGCCGACTTGGAATATCAAACAGTCAGCGCCTCCGGTACACGTCTTTGCGATGGTCAAATAAGATGATGTTAAGTAATTTTTCCTCGTGGTCAATAGAATAGACCAATCGGTAGCTGCCGATTCGGACTTTATAGAGTCCGGCATAGCTGCCGGTCAATGGTTCCGGACTCAGGGTTTCAAAGTTTTCTGAAAGCCACTTAATCCTGTTCAGCACGCGCCGGGCGATAACGTTATCCAGTTGCCTGATACGGGCGGATGCTGAGGCGCTAAACCGGACGCTGTAGCTCATTCCAGGACTATACCCATCTCTCCGGCAAGTTCTTCAAGGGGGATACCTTTTTCTCCCCGCTTCAGGGCGGACAGTGACTCCTCAATCCTGCGCCTGGCTTCATCGGTCAGTTCAAGCCCCCGGTCCGGGTCACCCATGATTTCAGCCAGCTTGTCTTCTATTGCTTCATCAATCAACGCCTTCAGTTGCTCAACGGTAAGCTCTTTTACCTTCATCATCTTCCTCCACTACTGGCTTGCTCTATATTATAGCTGATTTACCGGCTGCCGTCTTATATATCCAGGAAATCCCAAACTGTCATTGCCACTGTCATTGCGAGACCATCCCGATTCATCGGGAGGCGAAGCAATCCGCCCTTGTCATTGCCAGCGCAGCGTGGCAATCTCTGTCTCGTCTCAGTCCGTCCTAAAAGGTTACACTGTCATTGCGAGCAAAGCGAAGCAATCCGTTCGCCTCTCCCCCTTTCGTAAAGAGCTTGCCCCTGGCTTGAACAGGGGGGGATTAAGGGGGATTTTCTCCCTCTTCGACTCACCGTTATTTCTTGCTTTCCCCCTCCACTATCCGCCTCTCTTCCTCCGTCAGCCCGTACAGGTCATAGACCAGGCTATCTATCTCCCTGTCCGTCTTCTCAATCTCCCTGAGAAGCTCGTCCCGCTCATTGCCGTAGGTATCACGCACTGGCGCCAGCCGCTTGTTCAACTCCAGCATCCTCTCCACCAGGGCTACCAGTCTGTCATGTATGCTCTTTTCCGCCGGATTAGAAAAGTCAACGATATGAATTGGAAGTGGCTCCAGGTACTGGCGGTTGGCGGAACGGAATCCTCCGCGGAAGGCAACGCTGACGCGGTTAAAATAGTAATTCAGTAAACTGCTATTTAACAAACCCAGGACGTAAACATCGTTGCTGGTATTCTTAAGTGTTAGCCCGCCGACATCTACATTGTCCAGGTAGAACTGTCCACCTCGGTCGAGGACGGCCTCAAGTCTGTGCACCAGCCTTGGTATGGCGAACTTGAGTTTATCATGCATCGCTAAGTTCTGTGTACGACCAAATGCGTACCACTTTTCGTGCTTCATTTTGCCGTTTTCCCTGCTTTCGAGATTGGTCCTGTTTTCCAGCAAGTATTCCCAGCACCTGGGATACAGTGAACTGAATTCTTCTTCCGGTATCAGTTCAGCGGTGTCCCCGCTGACTTTATAAGGGAACAGCAAGACATGCGTGGGCAGGGGAAAAACAAAGCGTTCAACGTCTTTCCCGCTAATCAGAGGCTTGAGCAAAACGCTCTCAAGCTCAATGATTTTGTCCAGGCTGCGGGAATATACCTTGATCATGCCATTATCAGATTCGCCGCGGTTCTCCAGAATATATACCTTATCTGCGCTGGTTTGCAGCCCTACAAATACTCTGTCAGCAAGTTCTCCGAGTGGCACCGTATTTCGGGTCAGCTTATTCATGAGTGTATCAGTCTTTGCTATCGGCGGCCATATTCCCTTCACTATGGCTGTCTGTTCAACCGTTATTGGCGGGATACCTGCCAGAGGCACTTTGGTCAGGTCTGTCTCTGCGGGGGCGTGCGTATAGTGAAGCGGAGCATCTTCTCCGGCTTTTCTGAGTATAATGATTGCGGGGTAGGTAGTTGCCTCACCGAACACTTGCTGGGCGGACAGGTCTACCAGGCTTTCCACTACGCAATTTTCTTTTATTATCTCCCGTAGCCTCTTGCCGTATTCTGACTTCAGGAACTTCCCGGAAGTGATAAATCCCATTCGCCCGCCCGGATTCAGCAGGT
>JAUYMF010000076.1 GCA_030698765.1 Dehalococcoidales bacterium | reverse complement strand
ACAGTCATCTTATCCCGTAAGGTTAATAAAGTTAGTCGTGCACGGGGAAAAACCGTCCATACAGTTTACAGCAGGTACTGATATTTAAGAAGTTCTCTTCAAAAAAACAATTTGGCCAGGAGCCTCGGGCACCTGGTAGCTAAAAACAAATTGAGGAGGTAAGGATAGTGAAAGGAAAGTTTGCCTGGTTGGTCGTGAGTTGCGTGATGGTATTATCTCTGGTACTGGCATCCTGCGCTCCTTCAGAACCAACCACACCGACCGCACCAACAACCCCGACCACACCAACAACCCCAATACAACCAACTCCAATTACCCCGACGACGCCCACCACGCCCACCGGACCGGAGATGGTGCAGGACTCGATGGGCAGAATGGTGGAGAAACCCAAGTACGGGGGAACATTTAACATCATTCCCTGGAGGGAATCGCGAGGCTTTGACCCCTTCTTCCAGGAGCCGTCCGGAATGACCACCATCCAGATTACCCATGAGAACCTGATGGGTCTGGACTGGGCCCGGGGAGCCAGCGGGACAGGGGAGTGGGGAGGCATCATCAGCATCGCGCCGATGACCTTCAAGACCGGGCTCGTGGCTGAAAGCTACGAAATCACCGATGATGAGACCATCATCTACAAAATCCGCCAGGGTGTCCGCTTCGGCCTTGACCCCAACAACGAGGCCAGCCGCCTCGTCGGCGGACGGGAGCTGACCGCTGACGACGTGGTCTATTCAACGATGCGCCTCTTCGAGGACAAGCCCGGTTCGGCGCTACGTCAAAGACTATCCGAATTCGAATGGCCGGTCTCAGCCCGGGCGCTGGATAAATATACCGTCGAGTTCAAAGCAACTCCGGGATACGCCTCGGCATTGCTGTTCGTCACCGCCGACTGGATAACCTTGACCGCCAAGGAAGTGGTTGACAAGTACGGCGATTTGCTCGACTGGAGAAACTCAGTCGGCACCGGCCCTTACATGCTGACTGACTACATCCCGGCCAGCAGCGCCACCATGATCAAGAACCCCAACTACTGGCAGCCTGACCCCTTCCATCCGGACAATAAACTGCCCTACCCGGACGGGGTCAAGTACCTGATGGTATCAGACATGTCCACCATTCTCGCCGGCTTCCGCACCGGCAAGATTGACAGTATCTCCCGCAAGTTCATCTCCGAGGAAGACTGGCAGAGCTTAATCAAGACCAGGCCGGATATGCAGTCCCTGAGATCGTTTGATTACCGCCCGTATGTCCTCGGTTTGCGCGTGGACAAACCGGAGTTGCCCTGGTATAACAAGAGCGTTCGCCACGCGCTGTCAATGGCTATTGACCGGGAAGCGATCCTGCGGGACTACTACGGCGGGCAAGGGGAGATGATGGTCTTCCCGGTAGCGCCTTTTGGTGAGTTCATGCCGATGTGGACCCCCCTCGAGGAACAGTCCGCGGCGGTCCAGGAAATGTATAAATACCAGCCTGAGAAAGCCAAACAGATGCTGGCTGATGCCGGTTATCCCAATGGTTTCAACATGGAAGTAGTTGCTTCAAACAGGGCAGACGTTGACCTGCTGTCCGCCGTCAAGTTCTACCTGGAGAAGGTAGGCGTTAACATTACTATCAGGGTCGTCGAGGATGCCGTCTTTACTACCATGACGAAGAACAGGTCTATCGAGGAGGCAGGCTGGGAGATCCACAGCGCTCATTTAGCCTTTGTTTTTGAGGATTGGAACGTCCCCCTGGACACGCAGGGAGGCTGGCCGAACATGAACGACGCACTGGCCCTTGAAACCAGTGAAAAAGTCCTCAATGTCTATATGCTCAACGAGCAGGAAGCCTGGCCATTGATGAAAGAATTCTTCAAACACGCTGTTGAAGAGGCCTGGTACATAGGCATGCCATCACCTTATCAGTACCTCCCCTGGCAGCCGTGGGTGAAAGGCTACAGCGGTGAGCAGACCACTGGCTACGGTGAGTACCAGGGCCAGGCCAAGTACCTCTGGATAGACACAGACCTGAAGAAATCACTGGGGTACTAAAGACCTGAACCCTTACGGGTAATGTAATAAAGTAAACCGGTTAGAGGGGCAGAACGGTGGCAATCGTCTGCCCCTCTAACTTTCCCGCACACCACTACTCCAAGCAATTACTTCCCTCCCACCTTTTCAATCTCCGGTATGCGGCAATTTATTGACAAGCCAGAAGCGGAATTTGTAGAATTGAATTGGGAGTTCCGCAGATGAGCTAACGCGCAAAATCCGCTTTCGAATACAATGAGGAGGCATGGTCATGTGGTACGGATGGGCTGGTGGTCAGCTGGAAGTTGACCTTACGAAAGGAATAATCAGAAAAATAGACGGCGACCGTAAAATGTATGAAGCCTTCCTGGGCGGGCGCGGTCTGATTACCAAGATGTTCTGGGACAGGGTTCCGCCGGAAACGGAACCGTTTTCCGCGGATAACCTGCTAATCTTCGGGGCTGGTCCCCTCGTCGGCACCAGCGTACCCGGCGCAAACCGGACTACACTGGTCACCAGGTCTCCCCTGACAAACTTGTTCGCCTATTCAAATATGGGAGGCTTCTGGGGTCCCGAACTGAAGTTCGCCGGCTATGACACGGTAACCGTCTCCGGAAAATCAAGCTCCCCGGTTTATATCTATATCAATGACGACCAGGTGGAAATCCGCGATGCCAGTCACCTCTGGGGAAAAGACGTTTTCCAGACCCAGCTGATGATTCAGGCTGAGCTGAAGAGCGAAGAAGTCCAGACACTTTGCATCGGCCCTGCCGGTGAGAACAAGGTCCATTATGCCACCATCGAGCACGGACCCGGCTGCAGTCTGAGCCGGACGGGCGTCGGCGCTGTTATGGGTGACAAGAACCTGAAGGCCATCGCCGTCCGTGGCACCAAAGATGTCAACCTGGCCAGTCCAACCCGTTTCCTGGAACTGTGCAGCGAGATTCTGGCCCGGTCTGACAAGAATGTTGAGTACATAATGGAGGTGCAGCATAACAGGAGCCACAAAACACGCATGAACGGCACGCATTACCGCAATTTCGAGCTGTTCAAGCCGTGGGAAGACGCAGGGAAGTCCCACATGGACTTTCTGGACAAGCGGGAAGCCCGGAGAATAGGCTGCTACAATTGCGCCAAGAAATGTATTTGTTCGCCTCATTTCCCCGATGAACACCCTGTTTTCATAAAGTGCCGGTCACCATTCCGCTTTACAGCCGCGGCGGATGTTCAGGATTATGACTTCAATCTCCGCTGCGCTTCCTTAGCCCAGAGATACGGACTTGACGTCGGTTCAGCGCCGGCCGCTGCCGCTTTTGCCATTGACCTTTACCAGAAGGGCATCCTCACCAAAGAAGATACTGATGGCATGGTACTGGAATGGGGTAACCCGGAAGTCCTTCCCGCTCTGCTGGAGAAGATTGCGCGCCGGGAAGGAATCGGTGATGTCCTGGCTGATGGTACCTATGAGGCAGCCCGGAGGATTGGCCGGGGAGCCGAGGAATACGCTGTCCACATCCGTAAGCTCGAACCCCGGGGACAGACGATGCGTCCCGGCATGGCTTCCAGCTACCTGCTTAGCGACCGGCAGGATAACAGCAAGTGGGGCGGCACCGTGGGGATAGAAGGAGGCGGCGAGGGAGAAGGTGACAAATACGCTGAGGCAGTCAACTGGACATATCCACCGGACTGGAAAAAATACATGGACATGCCTGGCGAACACAACACGCTGGCCGACTGCGTGGGGCTATGCTATTTCTGGTCAGTAGCGAGGCCGGATATCTTAATTCGCGACTGGGATGTGGCGGAACTGTTACTACTGGCTACCGGTATGAATGCGGACGCGGACAGCATCGAGAAAGGCGTGCGCCGGGTAAGAGCTCTTACCCGGGCTTACAATGCCATCCTGGGAGAGCGGCAAAGGGCGGATGACCTGCCTGCCCGTTTCTTCCACGACCCGGCTGGTATATTACCGCCGGTGAATCGAGATGAGATCAGCAAGGCGATAGCAGAGACTAACAAAGCCATGGGATACACCGCGGAAGGTATTCCCACCAGAGAAGCCCTGGAAGAAATAGATCTGGATTATGTCGCCGAGGAGCTGGAGCGAAGAGGGGTTTTACCTCAGCCAGTTTCTGTCTGAGTAGTATAAACACAAAAGCATAAATATGAAAAGGGGGGTAACATTATGGCTTATGCCGAAACCGTCGATTCCAGGTTTTTTGCGGTGGAACTGGTCCTGAACTGGCTGGCCTTGAATCTGGAGTTCACCACTCCGGAAGAGCGGGCCCGTTTGGACAAGTGCGTCTGGCGCAAAGGGGAACTGATATTTCAGTTCATCGAAGATAAATTGAACATCCCGCCCGGCAGCGACCCCTACACGGTAGCCAAGATTGCAGCTGATTATATCACCAAGACCGGATACTGTAAGCTCGATATTCACAAGGTCTCCGATACTGAATTCTACCGGGACTGGTGGGAAGGCACCGTTATCCGCCCGATGCTGCTAAAGTACCGTCCCCAGGGTCTGAAAGTAACTCCCATGCCCGCCCCGGCAATTCTATACGCGGCCCTCAAGAAACGGTGCAATATGAAGGTGGAAACATCTCCGGTAACGGAGAATGTGCCAGAGGGCGTAGAGCGGCAGTTGTGGAAGCTTTCGCCCATAACCTAGACCGGGTATAACACGGCACAAAAATTTTACCCGGTCAATCCCGAAACAAGTATTAACATAGAGAAGGAGATAATACAATGGCTTTTGAGCAAGCTGAACAGGTTGATGCCGAATATTTTGCCATGGAGGTTTACCTGAGCTGGGCGGCTGTCTGTGAGGAGTTCTCCAGCCCTGAAGAGAAAGAGCGACTGCAAAAAGCCAAATGGCACAAGGGGGAACTGGTATTTGAGGAGATTAAGGAGGAGCTGAACCTGCCGCCGAACCCGGACGCACTTACCGTAGCCAGCGCTATTGCCGACTATTTCGGCAGGGTTGGCTACGCCAAATTCAAGTTTCTCAAGGTCTCCGATGACGAGATACTTTATGACCGGGCTGATATGGTCACCATGCCCGCGGTCAGAAAAGCGCGTTCTCTGGGATGGCCTATCATAGCTCCCGAGCCGTCACACGCTTTGTATGTCGGTGGACTTAAGTTAGCCGCCAAGGCGGAGCCGGAAATAATCCGTATCCCC
>JAUYMF010000075.1 GCA_030698765.1 Dehalococcoidales bacterium | reverse complement strand
TTTATGGGTGGGCTCGTTCTGATTGTCCATGCGACTTCATCTTCTCCTGCTATCACTCATGATCAGATTATAGCAATTCTGGGGGATTCAGGAAAACCACCGGGGCGAGGCCCGTGGTAATCTCCGAGACCGCTTCGCTCTGCGTTACGAAAATAGGCACATCGTCATTCCGGCGAAAGCCGGGATCTAGTGATTAGTTTCAAAAATAGGTACGTATATAATTCCGCGCATAAGACAACTCAATTACGAAACTAAGTACTAGAGCTATAAATATAAAGCCATAAAGAATGGAGTCCTCTCTCCCATTGCGGGAGAGAGTTAGCGTGAGGGGATAAACCAGATTGAACGCACCCTCACCTTGCTCCTCTCCCGTCAAGGGAGAGGAAATTTTCATATCATTGAGATTGTTTCCTTTGCCCTCGGGACTTAGTCGTGAGCTCAACCGAACGGGGAACCGAGGGGATAAGGTTGTAAAATCCTCACCCTTACTTCTTTTCGGGGCAGATTTCTAGTAGAATAGGCACATGAGTGAGCAGTCGACGCCCATCCGCCGCCAGTACCTCAGGATCAAGCGCCAGTACCCCCAGGCAATCGTGCTCTTCCGCCTGGGGGACTTCTACGAGACCTTCGATGATGATGCCAGGGTCGTCGCTAAAGAGCTGGAGATTGTGCTCACCTCGCGGGGAATGGGCAAAGACTACCGTGTGCCGATGGCCGGTATTCCCTATCATGCTCTGGACAACTACCTGGCAAAGCTGGTCAACCGCGGCTACAAGGTGGCTATCTGCGAGCAACTGACGCAGCCGGGTGAGACCAGGGGCATCGTCGAGCGTGATGTCGTCCGGGTGGTCACACCGGGCACGGTGGTCGAGCCGGGTCTCCTCGACAGCAAGACCAATAACTACCTGACCAGCCTCGTTTTGAGTGAAGACCAGGCCGGTATCGCTTACGTTGATATCACCACCAGCGAGTTTGCCACCACCCAGCTACCGCTGGCGCGGCTGCTCCCGGAACTGGAGCGACTCCGTCCGTCGGAGATAATCAGCGGGGAAAGCTCGGAGCTGTCCAACCTGGAGCTTACCGCTCCGGTGACGCGCCTCGATGACTACCGGTTTGAGATGGAGGTAGCCCGCCAGGCACTGCTTGAGCACTTCGGGGTGGCTACACTGGAAGGTTACGGCTGCGCCCATCTGCCCCTGGCGGTGAGGGCTGCAGGCGCCATTATTCATTACGTTGAGGAAACTCAAAAAGGGGCGCTGGAGCAACTAACCCGGCTGACCACCTACACTACCGATTCCTTTATGGCGCTGGATGAGCAGACCCGGGCTAACCTGGAACTCTTCCGCGGCAGCCGGGGAACGGCCAGCGGCTCGCTCCTGTCCGTTATCGACCTGACTAAAACGGCGATGGGGGGCCGGTTGCTCAAGAAGTGGCTGGGGCAGCCACTTCTTGACATAACGGAACTGACAAAAAGGCAGGACGCTGTTGGCTGGTTCAAGAGCAATACGCTGGCTCGTCACCAGGCAGCCTCCTTGCTGGATAAAACGGCTGACCTGGAGCGGCTGATTAACCGGGTGCGGGGCGACATCGCCAGTCCCCGCGAGCTGGTCAGCCTGCGGCGCAGCCTGGAAGTGGTACCGGAACTGATTACAGCCATCGAGGGGGGCAGCAGCAACAGCCCGATTGGCTGGCTCAAAGACGGGCTGAAGCCGCGCCAGGACGTGGTCGATTTGATTGCGGAGGCAATCGCTGATGAGCCCTCCGCCAGCCTGAGTGAGGGTAATGTCATCCGCAGGGGCTTCTCCGAGGAACTGGACAACCTGCGCCTGGTCTCCCAGAACGCACGGCAGTACCTGGCTAACCTGGAACGCCAGGAGCAGGAGAAGACCGGTATAAAGTCGCTCAAGGTGGGCTATAACCGAGTCTTCGGCTACTATATCGAGGTCTCCAAAGCCAACCTTGCCCAGGTGCCGGACGACTATATCCGCAAGCAGACGCTGGTCGGCGGGGAGCGTTTCTTCACCCCTGAGTTAAAGGAATACGAGTCGATGATATTGAACGCCCGCGACCGGATTATCGAGATGGAATCAAGCATTTTCCAGCGGGTGTGCCGCCAGGTGGCCACTGCCAGCGAGCGTATTCTGGCCGTGGCCGCTGCCCTGGCCAACGTGGATGTTTGCTCCAGCCTGGCGGAGGCGGCGGTGCGCTATGGCTACGTCCGCCCCGAACTGAATGAGGGCGTGGAAATCGCTATCAGCCAGGGACGTCACCCGGTGGTAGAACTGAGTCTCACCGATGGCAGCTTTGTGTCCAACGATACCTTCCTTTCTAATGATGACGCTCAGTTGATTGTCCTCACCGGCCCCAACATGGCGGGCAAGTCCACCTACCTGAAACAGGTCGCCCTGGTTGTGCTCCTGGCGCAGACGGGTAGCTTCGTGCCGGCGGCTTCGGCCAGCATCGGCGTCGTCGACCGTATCTTTACCCGCATCGGCGCGCGGGAAGACCTGGCGGCGGGGCAGTCCACCTTCATGCTGGAGATGGTGGAGACGGCCAACATCCTGAACAACGCCACGCCCCGCTCGCTGCTGATCCTGGATGAAATCGGGCGGGGCACCAGCACCTATGACGGGCTGTCCATCGCCCGCGCCGTGGCCGAGTACATCCATAACCACCCGGGGCTGGGGGCGAAGACGCTCTTTGCCACCCACTACCACGAGATGGTGGAGCTGGCTGGGGTGCTGCCGAGGGTGAAGAACTTCAACGTGGCCGTCACCGAGGAAAAGGGGAAGGTCATCTTCCTGCGCAAGATTGTCCCCGGCGGCGTCGACAAGAGCTACGGCATCCACGTGGCGCAGCTTGCCGGGCTGCCGAAATCGGTGGTGCACCGCGCCCATGAGGTGCTGGCGGAGCTGGAAGGGGACAGCCGGAAGGCAGAGAAGATTTCCAGAGGACGCCGCCGCAAGCCGGAGCCCACCCCGCAGCTATCATTATTCGGGCAGAAATCCCCGCTGCTGGAGGAACTGGCGAAGCTGGAAATCAACTCCCTGACTCCCCTCGAAGCCCTGACCAAGCTCTATGAATTTCAAAAGAGGGCGGGGGAGGGGTGAGAAAAATGGATGGCCGAGAAATTGGATAATTGAAATGGACAGCTGGTTCTTGAACTATATAAATTCTGTAATGGAACTAAATAGGATTTTTGGCTTGAATTTCATATGGGATGGTGAAGAATATAAGAGCGTAGGTGCAAGAACACCAATAGGTGAGGCAATTATGATGGTCGGAGTTTTCCAAAACAAGCATGACTATTCCAGTAGGAATGTTGAGATAGCCAAACTATGTATGCTAGTTAGGGATTTACAGAACATAGAAAAGAGTGACAAAAGTTTGCTAAGCCATTTTAAGAAAATAATACGTGACACACGAAACAACTGGGA
>JAUYMF010000074.1 GCA_030698765.1 Dehalococcoidales bacterium | reverse complement strand
TACATACAGTTTCAAGCCATCGACCTTGCTTATAATCACCTCCTCTCCGGGTTCTACCCGGCCGCTTTCTGAGGTTGCTGTCCATTGTTCACCTTCAATGAATACAATTCCTCTGGGGTTCAGAGCTACCCTGACCTCGGCCGTCCTACCGATCAGCTCTTCCCGCCCGGCCGCTACCTTGAGCTGGTGGGCGCGGATTCCCCATATGACGGAAATGGCAATGAAACCAATAGAAAAAATAGTGCCGATAATAATCAGCCACGGGTCTATTTGAAATCCACCTATCTGAGGCAATGGAGACCTCCGGGGAAGCGAGACTCAGCAACAGGTACCAGTGTATGCATGTAGATGGCGCTTATAATTGATAGACTCAACGGCTCTCCTCCTGTTTTTTCCTGGTCACGTATAGTTTCAGGCTATCAACCCTGTCGATAACTACGTCTTCACCGGGTTCTACCCGGCCTGCTTCTGAAATTGCCGTCCACCGCTCTCCCCTGTAGCGGACGATTCCTTCCGGCGCCAGAGGGACCAGGACGGTAGCTGTCTTCCCGGTCAGTTCTTCTTTGCCGGTGAATGCCTGACGGCGGTGTGCCCCGATCACCTGGCTGACGATAAGGGTAAAAAGGGCGGTAAGGAAAGCGGCGATGCTGGCAATCAGCCAGGGGTTTACCCGGAATAAAGGGCCTCCTTTGAAGAGAATCAAAGAGCCCAGCACCAGGGCAACCAGGCCCCCTCCGGTGAACAGGCCAAAACTGGAGGTAAACACCTCGGCGATGAAGAGGGCAAAGGCGAGGACGATGAGCAGGACTCCGGCATAGTTTACCGGCAGCATCCCCAGTGAGAAGAAAGCCAGTAACAGGGCGATGGCGCCGATGATACCGGGAAAGATAAGCCCCGGGTTGGAGATTTCCACGAAGAGGCCGAGCATCGCCAGGCTCAACAGCAGGTAAGCGATATTGGGGTCACTGATGACATAGAGAAAGTCTTCGATGGTGTTCATACTGAGATGGTTGATAACCGCAGTTTGAGTTTCGAGGGTGACGGTAGTGCCGCCGAGCATGGTCACCTGATGTCCGTCAAGCCGGGAGATGAGGCTGGGCAGGTCAGGGGCGACCATATCAATGACGTTTAGTTCCAGGGCTTCCTGCTCGGTGGCGGAAACGCTTTCCCGCACCGCTTGTTCAGCCCATTCCATGTTGCGTCCGTGAGCTTCAGCGATGCTCCTGATATAAGCGGCGGCGTCATTGACCACCTTCCCTTCCATGACTTCGGACATTGCCGATTCACCCTCAGCGCCTATCGATACCGGATGCGCGGCGCCGATAGCGGTATTTGGAGCCATGGCCGCTACATGAGCGGCGACGGTAATGAATACCCCGGCCGAGGCGGCTCTGGCTCCGGAGGGAGCGACATAGACCACCACCGGGACCCGGGCACTGACGATGTCCTGGACAATATCACGCATGGAAGTGTCCAGTCCGCCGGGGGTGTCCAACTGGATGATAACGGCGGTAGCGTTGGTTTCTTCAGCATGGGCAATACCCCGTTTAATGTAATCAGCCACCACGGGGTTAATGGCTCCCTTAACGGTGAGCACATCAATCGCAGGAGTAGCCGCCTGAGCTTCAACGGCGACAAGAGCCACGGTTAACAGACTCAATAACATCAGAATACGTATAATTCTTAACATGGTCGGCCTTCAAACAGGAAGAGTAGTAAACATATTGTATAGTTACTGTCCGCTTATTGCAATGTTACCGGGGAAATGTTGAACAGCCGGCTGAAGTTAGTGTAAACTTTACCCGCTACCCAATTTGTAAAGGACGTGATGTATTTATGCCAGAGCAAAGGTGTAAAGGAACTTGTGACCTGTCTCCTGATGAAATGAGAAGGTTCCGGTTGCTTGAGGGATTATTCAGGGACTGCTGTCAGGGGCGTGGGTATGAAGAGGTCAGGACTCCTACCCTTGAGTATCTGCACCTGTTCACCTCAATCGGGACACTCACCCCCGGCCGGCTGCGCCGGGTATATTCCTTCCTTGACTGGGACGGCTGGAGCGGGGAAAGAGTGGTACTGAGGCCTGACGGGACGATACCGATCGCCCGGTTTTACATTGATACCATGGCTGATAGAGATGTGGCCAAGCTCTTTTATGTGACCAATGTCTTCAGTTTTGAGGAGACAGGAAAAGAGACCAGGGAGAAATGGCAGTGCGGGACGGAGCTTATCGGGGCCGGTTCCACGGTGGCGGATGTAGAGCTGGTGACGCTGGCCCTGGAAGTCTTGCGCAAAGCCGGGCTTAAAGACATCGAGCTGAGGCTGTCGCATGCCGGGCTGATAAAGGCATTGCTGTCTAAATTCGGGCTGAGTCACGGTGAGCAAGACAGGGTGTTTGACCGGATTCTGGACGGGGATTTATCCGCGCTGGTTGAGGCAAAACCGGAAAACCCTGAGCCGGGCCGGGCTTTGGCCCCTTTACTGGATATGAAAGGAAGGTCATCCGGTTTCCTGAAAAACCTGAGGGCGCTTTTTAATCATGATTTACCTGAGCTCGAAGCCTCTCTGGATAATTTTATCGAAACCGTTAATCTTATCGAATCGCTGGGCTTCAGCTATCAAATTGATATCACTTCGGGACGGGGCTTTGAGTACTATACCGGCATGATGTTCCAGCTTTTTGCCGGTGACGAGCATGTTGGCGGCGGCGGCAGGTATGATGCCCTGATTCCGCTGATGGGCGGGCGAGATGTCCCGGCTTCAGGCTTCGCTCTCTATCTTGACCGTCTGATGAACCTGATCGAGCCGGAACCTCCAGCGGGTAGCCATCTTCAAGGGGTGCTGATCAAGGTCGAGTCCGGAAGCGACCTGTTAAAAGACGGTTTTCGGCTGGCTGATTCTATCCGCGAAGCCGGTTATACCGCCGAGGTGTACCTGGGTGGTCAACCTCCGGCTAACCGGCGCTGGGTGCTGGATATTAAGGGTGCTGTTCCACCACTGGTACTGATGGAACAGCTCAGCCAGAAGAAGTTTGAGCTTAACAGTGCGGATGAAGTGCTGGCGGTTCTGGGAGAGAAGCCGGGTTGATGGAAATTTGAAGATGCCATTCCAGCGAAAGCTGGAATCCAGAAGTGGGGAGGTAAGGTCTGGATTCTGGCCTTCGCCAGAAATGATAATAAAGATAATAAAGGATGTATAATCTTCTTACTCGTGGGAAGGATTTCAACTCCACCCGGATTGCTTCGCCTCCCGACAAGTCGGGATGGTTTCGCAATGACACTTTCAGCGGCTTTAATACATGGGATAGGGTTATATCATTAAGGTGCAAGGTGAACAAACAAATGAAAATAGCGTTACCTAAAGGCCGTCTCCTGCCCGGGACGGCGGCCTTACTGGAGAGGGCGGACTGGGGGCTGAGCTCATATCAGGAGGGAATGCGTTCCTATCGCCTGACGTCCCTCCGCTTCCCTGACCTTTTCGCCAAGGTATTCCACGAGAAGGATATCCCAGTCCAGGTTGCCGTGGGTAATTATGACCTGGGAATATGCGGACTGGACTGGGTGGAAGAGCTTCTGGTTAAATACCCGAGTTCGGCTCTGGTCAAGATCAGGAAGCTGGGTTACGGTGAGGGCGCCCTGTACGTGGTTGCCGCGAGGGGTGGAGTGGTATCAGACCCGGAGGAAATACAGGGGCGGGAGGAACTGATACGGCTGGCCAGCGAATACCCTAATCTGGCCGAATCTTTCGCCCTGGAGCGCCGGCTGCGGCGGTTCAGTGTTTTCCCCCTGTGGGGGGCCGCCGAGGCTTATCCGCCGGATAGCGCTGACTTGGCGCTGATTTCCGGGGGGGTAAATGAAGAGTCTTTTAATCATGGACTGGTGCCGGTGAGCGATGTCCTCGCTTTCAGCGCCGTTATTATCGCCAATAAGGATAGCTGGGAGACCAAAGACCTCAGCCGGGTACTGGCTTCTCTCGATGGCGGGCTACCCGGCGTGGAGAAGCGCTCTATGCCGGTGGCTGCCGGAAGGGAGAGAACACCCGGAGCATATCCTGCTCCTCAGGAGGTGACTGATGATGCCGTCCGGCTGGCTTTGCCGGACGGACACCAGCAGTCACCCACGGTTAAGCTTTTGAATAAAGCGGGCATGAAAATTGATGATTATCCGTCGGCAACGGGCAACCGCCGTCCCTCTCCCGCCATGGAAGGGGTCACAGCTAAGGTCATCAGGCCCCAGGATATGCCCCTGCAGGTGGCTAACGGCAACTTCGATCTGGCTATTACCGGCAAAGACTGGCTGACAGAGCATCTTTACCAGTTCCCGTCCAGCCCGGTGACCGAGCTTCTCGACCTTAAATTCGGCTGGGTAAAAATCGTGGCTGTGGTCTGTAATGACCTGCCGGTCACTGAGGTTGCCGAATTAAAGTCGGTCTTCGCCGGGCGGGGAATGCCCATCCGGGTAGCCTCGGAGTACATTAATATCGCCGATAAATGCGCCCGTGACAATCACCTCGGCAGGTACCGGGTGGTGCCTACCTGGGGAGCTACCGAGGCCTTTCTGCCGGAGGATGCCGACCTGCTCATCGAAAATACGGAGACCGGGGGTACTATCGCCCGGCACAACCTCAAAATCATTGACACTATGTTTGAGTCGACGGCCCGCCTCATCGGGAACCGGGACAGCGTCAGCAGTCCGGCGAAGAGGCAGAGGATAAAGTCGATTACCGAGATCTTGCGTAAAGCCGTAGAAGATTAAAGAAGTGAAGATTATTGAAGGTTTTCAGTCGGTCAGAGAAGCCCTGTCCCGGCGGGCGGCGAAAGAAACGCCGGATGCACTCGCCCGTGAGCAGTCGGTCAGACAAATCATCGATGACGTGCGCCGCCAGGGTGATGCCGCCCTCTTTGACTACACCCTGAAGTTTGACGGGGTCAGTTTGACCTCTCTGGAGGTCTCAAAAGAGGCGGTAAGCAATGCTCACAAGCATGTTGATGCCGGTCTGGTGTCCGCTCTCAAGCTGGCATCGGAAAGAATATGCTCCTTCCACACCGCCCAGAAAAAGGCTCTCGGTGACGGGTTTTCGCAAAACGGATTGAGGCAACTGGTACGCCCGTTGGAGCGTGTCGGCGTTTATGTGCCCGGCGGGACTGCCCGCTATCCGTCGACGGTGCTGATGACG
>JAUYMF010000073.1 GCA_030698765.1 Dehalococcoidales bacterium | reverse complement strand
TGCTGTCCGGCACGGGCCGGAGTATGGACGATATTCTTCTCCTCAATAATACTGAACCACTCATCGTAGAGGGGAGAGTCACTGGCCAAATCCGGGTAGAGCACCTGCTTTACCTGGTATCTGTCCAGCACCGTCACCAGGCCGGTGAGGTGGTCGGCATGGGGGTGGGTCAGTACCACCAGGTCGATTGTCCTGTCCCAGAAGGGCATCTCCTTCCCAAGAGCCAGGCTTATCGCCCGCGGGTCCGGCCCGCCGTCAACCAGCACCTGCTGGCTGCCTTTTTGAATCAGGATGGCGTTACCCTGCCCGACATCGAGAAAGCTAACACGCAGCTTGTCATCAGGCATGGTAGCGGCAGCCACCAGCACCAGAACCGCCAGCACAGTTAAGGGAAAAACTACCCATCTTACTCCGGAAAAGGAATTAAGCGCCCCGGGTATTAGCTCAGCCAGTTTCTTTCTCTGGCTGCCGCACCAGATGACCAGGGCCAGCGCCGAGTAGTACGCCAGTATCAGTGCCGTATTAACCGGGCCGCTTTCAACCGGCGGGACAATAGAAAAGACCCTGACCACCAGTAACAGATAAGATGCGAATAGCCAGGCTACCCAGCCCGCAACCTGGGCCGCGGGCAGAAACACCAGTCCCAGACCTCCCGCCAGAGCGCCGCCGATAATCGTACCCGGCAGGGCCGGCAGGGCAAAGAAAGTAACCAGCGGAGCCACCCAGGAAACAATGCCAAAATAATAGGCAATCAGCGGCCAGACGGCGGCCAGTGCCCCCAGGGTCACGCTGAAGCTATCCGCAATGAGGTTAGCTATCGGGACAATGGCTCCCTCTTCGCCGACTATTCTTCCGACCGCCTTTCTGGTTAGAGACTGCAACGGCGGGAAGACAAAGATTAGCCCGGCCATCGCCATAAAACTCATCTGAAAGGAGGCATCCCGGAGCAGTCCCGGGTCGATACCCACCATAACCGCCGCCGCCAGAGCCAGCGCGGTGACAGCGCTACGCTGCCTGCCCAGCACCTCGGCGGTGAGAAAGATACTGACCATAATCGCCGCCCTGAATACCGGGGCATTCATACCGGTGAGCAAGGCGTAAAACCAGATGGCGCCCAGTGCCAGCCAGACGTGGATATAGCGCCTTTTCCCGAAAAGTCGTATGGCCGAGACTGAGCATGATGACCGCCACGATACCGAGGTGAAGGCCGGAGATAGCCAGCAGGTGAGCGGCGCCGGTGCGCGCGAAATCAGCTTTGACCGCCGGAGGGATATTACCCCGGATACCCAGGACAATACCCTGCGACAATGATGCCTGCGGCTCGGGCAAGACTTGCGTCAGAACCTGAGATAGCCGGTTCCTCAACGAGTAAAGCCACCGCAGCGGCGGAAAACCCTGACCTGTTGCCACAACCCCTATCTTCGGATAGAGCATGGTGGAATAGATTCCCTGATTTGCCAGGTAACCCTGATAGTCAAATTCATCGAGCCGGGGCGGTGTCTCCAGCTTCCCCTTCACCGAAAGCACATCCCCATAGCTGTAGGCAGGGTATACGGGAACAAAAAGCAGGGCAGTCCCGGAGACATCACGCCATTCCTCCCCATCTGTTATGTTTTCAGCCGAAAGATAGAGATGGGTGGTCTTACCGCCGGGTTCGGGGTCTCTGTCTACCATTCCGGTGATTACCACCGTTTCCTGATTGTCGTTATAGTACCGCAGGCTCTCCTCAATACCGGCTGACCTTGCCTGAAAATAAAAGGCGCCGCCGAGGAGAGCGAAGAGACAAAGGCTGGCTAAAATCAATGGTTGGCTACGTTGACGGAAAAGGAGAAGCAGCGTTAGAGGGATAAACCCGCTAAAGACCAGGGCCAGGGGAATATGGAACTCCCCATCCAGAAAGACTGCCCCCAAAAAGATGCCTGCCAACCAGGCGCAACTCAGGTAGATAACTGACACGAGCGGTATAACCTCTTTCTATGCTCGAAAGCCATCACGGTGGCCGAATCACTCGGCTACGGTAATTAGCGACTCGATCCGCTGGTAGCTAGTGATTCCGATGCCGTCAACCTCAAGCAACTGCTGAATATTGAGGAAAGGCCCATTTTGCTGGCGGTAGTCAACGATACGCTGCGCCAGGGTATCACCAATGCCGGGCAGGGCTTTAAGCAGCCAGCTGTCGGCCCGGTTAATGTCTATTTTCTGCGGCTCCCCTGTTTCCCCCCCTCCGCCGATATCCAGTTCGAGAGCCATCAGGTTGGCATTGACAGTGGCGCCGCCAGCCGCCCGTAAGAGCTTTTCCAGGCTATCGCTCCCGGTAAAAGGGTAGAAGCCGGGGTTATTGATATTGCCGCCAATGTAAATCGCACCCTGCACATCCTGAGCCGGGGGCAAATAAATCTCCACAGGCCGGCCGGGACTGTATCTTAACCAGACTATGCTACCACCGACCGCGATGATGACCACGAGCAGAATAGTAACCAGCATCCAGTACCGGTTAAACCTACTTTGCAACATAGCAGACCTCCAGCCTCAGATACTCTGTATTAACGCCCTGCGTCCGGCCTTGATGACGGACTGGCAGTACCCTTGAATAACAGAGTCCCCCAAACACTGAACAGGAATTACGGAATTAAGGAGATTAGACTCGCGGAACACCGGAGAAGGAGAGCGATTTTTTTAAGCGTCTCTCAGGGTAGAGCGCAATATTCCTTCCAGCTCAGGGGGTGTAACCGCTATTACCTGGTCCTCAGCCTGAAGGATTGTGGTGCCTGAGGGAACCATCGGTTTACGTTCCTTGCGAATAATCAGCGAGAGTACCACTCCCTCCGGTAATGACAGCTGTTTTATCTGCTTGCCCACGGTGGCTGATTCGGGCGGTATCTTTATTTCGACGATTTCCAGTCCTTTGTCTCTAATCGTCATTAAATGCGTTATGGGGTGCGTGGGCACCTCTGTTTCAATACTCTCCAGGATGATATTGGTGCTGCTGATGGTGACATCAACACCCAGCTTCTTAAAAAGGGCTTCATTTCGGGGATTTCTGATACGGGCAATGGTACGGGGCACATTAAACTTGTGCTTGGCTACCTGGCAGGCAACCAGATTATCCTCGTCGTCGCCGGTCACCGCGACGAGCATATCAGCCCGGTCAGTACCGACCTCAGCCAGTGTAGAAGCCTCACACCCATCCCCGAGAAAACAAATGCTGCCCATTTCGTCGGTGAAGGCATCACAGATAGCTGTCTCTCTTTCAATCACCAGCACCTCATGCCCCTCTTCGAGCAAAGCTCTGGTCAAATAATAGCCCACGCGGCCGCCACCGACGACTATGATGTACATCGTTCCCTTTAGCTCTCCAGTTTCTCTTTCAGCATATTGGCGAATACCGTGGTCGGACTGATAGTTTCCAGTCCTAATGTCTGGTAAAGCTCCTGCCGTAACGGGTCATAGATACGGCATATTACCCTGGGCACATTAAAAATATGTTTGGCAATCTGGGCCGCCAGAACATTGCGGTTATCCCCCTGGGTTACTGCCACAAAAGCATCGGCCTGCTCAATACCCGCTTTTTTAAGTGATTCCTCATCAATACCGTTACCCACCAGTGCGGTGCCTTTGAACTCGGGGGGCAACCGCCGGAAACTGCGGGGGTTAATATCCAGAACGGTAACGGCGTGTTCTTCAGCGGCCAGTAATGCCGCTAACCGCGCGCCGACACGCCCGCAACCCATAATTACTATCTTCATTCTATCTTCATTCGCTCAACTCGGGGTGTTTTTGATGGTATAGTATAACACGGCAGGGCGCATTTTTTAAGACATAGGGCACCACATCACCCAGACTGAACTGCCCGAAATGCTTCTTATACTCAACACCCATCAAGATGAGGTCAGCTTCACGCTCCACGGCTTCATCAATGATGGTCGGCCCTACCTCACGGGCTTGAAGAAGGTCTGTCTCCAGCTTGTAGTCCTGTTCCTCGGCGATAACCTCAGCGTGGTCCAGTATCTCCTCGGCTTTCCGGATTTCAGGCTCAATCTCGGCATCCACAGGCAGGGTGCGTTTTACGGTAATGACATAGACCGCCCAGATTTTGCCCTTGTTTTTCCTGGCCAGCTGGCAGGCCAGCTTTATTGTTTCATCATCTACTTCCGTACCGACTACCGGCACCAGGATTTTACGAAATTCCATAACCTTCCAACTTTATTTATTTAAGCAAAGGGTATTATAGTGCCCCTGTCAAAATTGTACAACACCCCCATGCCAAAATAAATCTTGACGGTCAGACAGCGGAGGAGAGAAATTGAGAAAACGCCTGCGTTCTTTCTCTACGCGCGGGTGAAAATAGCATTGGTGAAAATGGTATTGACAATAGATAATGGATATGATAGATTATCTATGGTTGAAGAGGTTCTTTATTGATGATAAAGACGGACACATAAAGAGGAAGTGATTGGTGGTTGAGACCAGGCAGCGGCTTGGTGGGTAACCACCGAGCCGTTCTCTTTTGTGTATTGCACATTAACAATCGAATAGCGGGACTAATATCAAATCTGAAGCAGGTCAAGCGGGTGAAAGCGCACGGTGGATGCCTTGGCATCAAGGGCCGAAGAAGGGCGTAGCACGGCTACGATAAGCCTCGGTGAGCTGCCAAACAAGCCAAGCCGGGGATACCCGAATGGGGCAACCCGCTCAGGAAAAACCTGAGCACCCCCAGCTGAACACATAGGCTGGGAGGAGGTAAGCAGGGGAAGTGAAACATCTCAGTACCCTGAGGAAAAGAAATTATTCCCTGAGTTGTGGCGAACGAAAGGGGAAGAGCCTAAACCTGGTAAGCTTAACGGCGTCAGGGCCTATGTTTACCAGGTGTTGTAAGACAGGTAGGACTGAACCTGAAATAAGTCGAGGAGTTACCAACCGAACCCTAGTCGAAGGTCTCTGGAAAGAGTAGCCATAGAGGGTGACAGCCCCGTAGATGAAAGGGGGAGGCTCCTTACCTGT
>JAUYMF010000072.1 GCA_030698765.1 Dehalococcoidales bacterium | reverse complement strand
TCCCTTAATTGCCGTCAATGATGCCCAGACGAAGTACCTCTTCGATAACCGCTATGGTACCGGGCAGAGTACCATTGACGGTATCACCCGGGCGACCAATGTCCTCTGGGCCGGGAGGAAGGTGGTGGTCTGCGGCTATGGCTGGTGCGGGCGAGGCATCGCCCTGAGGGCCAAGGGTCTGGGCTCCCGGGTGCTGGTGACCGAGGTGGAGCCGGTGCGTGCCCTGGAAGCGGCCATGGACGGTTTTCAGGTGATGCCGCTGCCGGATGCGGCCAGGGAGGGGGATATCTTTATAACCGTCGCCGGTAACAAGAGCGTTATCGATAAGGAGCACCTTCAGGTGATGAAGGACGGGGCTATCCTGGCCAACAGCGGACATTTTAATGTAGAAATCAATATCCCGGCTCTGGAAAGCCTGGCCCGCAGCAAGCGGGAGATACGCCCGTTCGTAGAGGAGTATGTGCTGGGTGACGGGCGGCGCCTGTACCTGCTGGGTGAGGGGAGACTGATTAATCTGGCGGCGGCGGAGGGGCACCCGGCCAGTGTGATGGACATGAGCTTTGCCAACCAGGCGCTGTGCCTGGAGCACCTGGTGAAGAACCGGGGGAAACTGGAGTCCAGGGTCTACCCGGTACCTGTAGAAATCGATAAGCAGGTAGCCAGGTTAAAACTAAACTCTATGGGTATTCATATTGATACCCTGACGCCGGCGCAGGAAGAGTACCTGCTGAGCTGGCAGGAAGGAACCTAGAAAACGGAGAAAAGGAGACACAATGACCAATAGTTTCACAAGTTCACCTAAATATTTACTTGCCTCGGAATCAGTTACCGAAGGACACCCGGACAAACTTTGCGACCAGATATCAGACAGCGTACTGGACGCTATCCTTGCCCAGGACAAGATGGGGCGGGTTGCCTGTGAGGTAGCCACCACCACCGGCCTGGTTATCGTCCTGGGCGAGATTACCACCAACTGCTACATTGATATTCAGAAAATAGTGCGGGGAGTTGTCCGTGACGTGGGCTATACCGACCCTTCTTATGGCTTCGATTATCAGTCATGCGGCATTCTGAACGGCATAAAGGAGCAGTCGGCCGATATTGATATGGGTGTCAGCAAGTCTCTCGAGGCTAAAGAGAGCACCGGGATAAGCCACCTCGATGAGCTTGGCGCCGGCGACCAGGGAATGATGTTCGGCTTCGCCTGCAATGAGACACCGGAGCTGATGCCATTGACCATTTCCCTGTCGCACAAGCTGTGCCAGCGCCTGGCACAGGTGAGGAAGGACGGGACGCTGCCTTACCTCCGCCCCGACGGTAAATCACAGGTAAGCGTTGAGTACAGCATGGGGGTACCCAAGAGGGTTACCAGCGTGGTTATCGCCGCGCAGCATGATGAAACAGACCGCAAGAGTATGGAGCGGGATATCATCAAGCACGTTATCAAGGAAGTGGTCCCGGCCAATTTGCTTGATGACGAGACGCGGTACTATGTTAACGCTACCGGGCGCTTCGTTATTGGCGGGCCGGTATCGGATACCGGTTTCACCGGCCGCAAGATACTTGTCGATACTTACGGGGGTATTGCCCGGCACGGCGGCGGCGCCTTCTCCGGTAAAGACCCGACCAAGGTAGACCGCTCAGCGACCTACGCTGCGCGGTACATCGCCAAGAACATGGTGGCGGCCGGTCTGGCCGACCGCCTGGAAGTCCAGCTTTCTTATGTCATCGGCGTGGCTCATCCCCTTTCCATCTCCGTGGAAACCTTCGGTACGGGTAAGATAGAAAACGATAAACTGCTTGCCCTGATCAACAAGCATTTCGACCTCAGGGCGGGAGCGATTATTCAGAACCTTGACCTGCGCCGCCCCATCTACCGGCAGACGGCTGCCTACGGGCACTTCGGACGGGACGACCTGGACCTGCCCTGGGAGAAGACCGACAAGGCGGATATTTTAAGAAGCAACGGGCTGGGGTAGGTGGAAGGGGGAGTTTAAGAAGGGCGGGAACATAAAATCCCCCTCGTTCCCCCCTGTTCAAGCCAGGGGCAAGCTCTTTACGAAAGGGGAGGATGGATGGACGCTGTCGCGTGAAGTTGTAAAACGGGGCGTTAAAGAGGTTGCTGAAAACGGCTTCCATGTCATTGTCATTGCGAGGAGGCGTAGCCGACGCGGCAATCTGAGAGGTGAGGGGTACCCTTCCCCACACACAGATTGCTTCGCCTTCCGCCTATAGCGGAATGGTTTCGCAATGACAGTTTCCGGGCGGACTTGCAGAAGGATATAGGATTGAAAGAAAATCCAATTAAATTCGGCACTGACGGGTGGCGGGGCATCATCGCTGAAGACTTTACCTTTGCTAACGTCAGAGTCTGCGCCCAGGCGGTGGCCGATTACCTGAAACAGACCGGGCTGGCCGGGCGGGGGCTGATTATCGGCTATGATACGCGTTTTGCCTCCGATGACTTCGCGGCGGCGGTGGCTGAAGTGGCGGCCGCCAACGGGATAAAGGCTTACCTTTCCACCAGTACAGCGCCGACGCCGGTAATCAGCTATGCCACTTTAACCCAAAAGGCCGGTGGGGCGGTGGTCATCACCGCCAGC
>JAUYMF010000071.1 GCA_030698765.1 Dehalococcoidales bacterium | reverse complement strand
CGGGATGGGATAGCGTCCCCGCCTCCCGGATTGCCACGCTTCGCTCGCAATGACAAGAAGTCCTTGTGGACAGCCTCACCAAGTGGGCCAGGTTAACTCTTCTCCCTATTCGAACTTCTTGAATCGGCTGCCGACGGTGCTGCAAATGGGGCATTTATCCGGCGCCGCCCCGGCAACCGTATTACCGCATACGGGGCAGACAAAGTAAGGCTCGTTCTTCAGTACCTGTCCCGCTTCCAGGGCTTTGAGGACGGCCTCATACATGCCGTGGTGAATTTGCTCAACCTGGTTGGCGTATTCGAAGCTGCGCTGCGCCTTCTCATTTCCCTCCTCTTCCGCTTTGGCAATGAAACCAGGGTACATCCTGGTGAACTCATAGTGTTCTCCCATGGCGCCGGCAGCCACATTATCCTTGATCGAACCCACGCCATCCATCACGTTAAAGTGGTTGCGGGCGTGGACTGTCTCGGCCTCAGCCACCGCCCGGAACAGGCGGGCAACCTGGGGTTGTCCTTCCTTGTCCGCTTTCTCAGCGAAGAAGAGGTAGCGGCGGTTGGCCTGACTTTCCCCGGCAAAGGCTTCCTGTAGATTTTTATCCGTGTCGCTCATTGTTTACCTCCATCATAATGTTGTCCAATAGTAATATTAAATCATGACAGAGCTTTTTTTTCTACCTGTCAATTGCGGATAGAGTCTCAGCCAGGTAACATTCCTGTCCTTGCTGCCGCAGGCGCTGGTACAGTCCTTCAGCCTCGTTCTCGTCTTGCGTCAGGGTAAATAACGCCGGGCCTGAGCCCGCCAGGTGAATCTCGGTGGCGCCAGCCTGTGCCATCTGTTCCCGGCAGGTATCCAGTCCCGGGAACTGAGTAGATGCCACCTGCTCAAAAGAGTTGAATAAAAACGACGACGTGAATTTTCCCGCCGATTTCAGAGTCTCCACCATCCGCTGTGTTATCTTTCCGTCGGTAAAATGAACAGGATTGAGGCTGTCGTAGAGTCGCTTTGTCTTCCCCTGCAGTACTGGCGGAGACGGGATAACCAGTACAATCCAGTGGTGGGGGAATGTCGGCAGGGGGGTTACCTTTTCCCCTCTCCCCTCGACCAGTGCCGTTCCCCCGTAAAGAAAGAACGGCACGTCCGAGCCGAGTTGCGCCGCCAGGGCACGCAGTCGCTCCGTTGACAACCCCGCCTCCCATAGCCGGTTAAGCCCGCACAGAACGGCGGCGGCGTCACTGCTGTCCCCGCCCAGCCCCGAAAGCAGAGGGATGTGTTTTTCGACCTCTATTGATACTCCTCTGGAACAGCCCGTAGTCTCTTGAAGCAGCCCGGTAGCTCTGGCTACCAGGCTTTTTTCAGCAGCCCAGCCCGGTGAAGTACATTTGAATTCGATGACATCGCTGGCCCGAAAAGATAGGCGGTCGGACAGGCTTGTCGTCTGGATGACGCTGAGGATTTCATGAAAGCCGTCCGGGCGTTCGCCAAGCACTTCAAGCGTCAGGTTCAACTTGGCCGGCGCCGGTACCGTCAGCATCAGCACTCTCTCCGGGTAGACACCCGCCACAGTCGAGCCCATTCCTCAAGGGTCAGTGTTTCCGCCCTCCGCTGCGGGTCTATATCCGACTCCGCCAGCAGGCGCAGCGTCTCGGACTTGGAGACTCTCAGACCCCGGGACAAAGAGTTGGCTAGCTGCTTGCGGCCAGCGGTGAATCCGGCGCGCACCAGGCTGAAAAAACCCTCCGTATCGGTCACCCCGGCGGCGGGACTGGAATACAGGGTGACTTTGAGGACGGCAGAAGCAACTTCGGGGACAGGATAGAAGCTGCTGGCGGGTACGTAGCCCACTATCTCCGCTTCTCCGTAGAGCTGGACGCTGACGCTGAGCAGGCTCATTTTGCCCGGCTGTGCCGCTATCTGTTCGGCTACCTCCTTCTGCACCATCACCACCATCAGTTGCGGCTTGACTGATGCCTCAAGGAAGTGGCGCAGGACGGGGGAGGTGATGTAATAGGGCAGGTTAGCCACCACCTTATAGTTCAAATGACCATTCTCTTCAGGGCGAGAGTGCTCCCGCAGTAGAGCTGCCGGGTCAATCTCTAATACGTCTTCATTGATGACGGTTATGTTGTGGAAGGATGATAATGTCTGTCCCAGCAGGGTTGCCAGCCGGTCATCCAGTTCGATGGCGAGCACATGCCCCGCCCTTCCCGCCAGTTCCGCGGTCAACACGCCCAGGCCGGGCCCTATTTCGATGACTGTATCGGCGGGGGTAAGCTGGGCGGCCGTCACAATAGACTCCAGCGCCTTCTCATCGATAAGAAAGTGCTGCCCCAGCTCCTTTCTTGCCCTGAGACCGGCCCGGCGCAGCAGGCTTCTGGTCCGGGTCAGGAGCGCCCCTTCTCCTGGATTGCGCTTTTGCCTTGTCATTTCCGTGTATTTTGTCACCTGAAATATTTATCCGGTCGGGACTTGCGCTGAGATTGAACGTTAAAAGCGGGCGGGACAGTTCACAGGCATTTTCTTATCTCCGGGATGGATCTCAGGGCGGCCTGTTCCCCCAGCGAAATACACTCTTCGGCGCGCCGGAAATCAGTGAAAGCGATGTGTCCCACCGGGGGCTCAATGACAACATCAGCGCCCGCCAGGCTGGACTGTACCAGGCAGTAGTTAGCGATATTGATTGTCTGTAGCATTACACTGAGCATGTTAGGCGCTCTGGCTTCTACCGAACGTCTTGTACTAATGTGAGGTACACTCACGGCGATGATAACATCAGCTCCCATCGCCTTCAGGCAGCTTACCGGCACCGGATTGACCAGACCGCCGTCAACCAGGTATCTGCCCCCCAGCCTGGTTACGGACATTACTACCGGAATGGTAATGCTGGCCCTGACCGCCTCCCACACCGGCCCCTGTCTGATCACTATCTCTTCCCCGCTATCGATATCCGTGGCGACACAAACAACGGGTATTTTCAGGTCCTTAAATTCAATGTCACCGGTGATTGATTTCAGGGTGTTTTGAAGTTTCCTGCCCCGGATAAAGCCGGTGCGGGGTAGTACTGGCTCAAAGAGCAGGGAGCGCCTGCGGGCCGCCAGCTCCAGCGCCAGTCTTTTGGTGCTGGCGGCATCGTTACCTGCCGCGTAGAAGGCGCCAATCAATGCCCCGATGCTGGTACCGGCAATCAGGTCAATGGGGATCTGCTCCCGTTCCAGTACCTGCAGCACCCCGATATGGGCCAGCCCCCGCGCCGCTCCGCCGCTCAGGGCCAGCCCCACCTTTTTTCTCGGTGTTTCGCTGCTCTCTATTCCCATAGCTCCTCGATGTCCTTTTCGGCGCGCTCGGTACCGGTAGTTGTGCCCGAGGTAAAGCCTTTATAAGACTCGGCGGAGCCGTACTCCCGTGTCCTGATCACTACCGGCATCGGCACGGCATGGCCGAAGATGAGCGCCTGCTGCTTCGATTCCAGGCGTGCCAGGACTGATTTAAGCTCGCTCTTGCCGGATATGCCGGAGAGCACGCTGTCAACGTCACGCTCATTGTCCAGCAGGCAGGATATCTTGGTGCCCAGCTGGGACATAACCTCGTCATCGATGCCGCTAGGGCGCTGGTCAATGACCAGCAGGGTAACGTTGTACTTGCGCATCTCGCGGGCGATGGTGCCGAAGATGGTCTGGCTGGCTACTCCCGGGTTGAGAAAGCGGTGCGCCTCTTCGATGGTGATGACCAGAGGGTGGGGCGGGCTGGTGTTCTCACCCAGCGCCTTTTCCGTCCTTTCCCGGTATTGAGCGTAAATGCGGCGGCTGAGCAGGTTCGCCACCAGGATGTAGGCGGTGATATCAGTGTACCTGCCGAACTCGAGCACCACGTTTATCCCCCGGTCAAGGTATTCCAGTATGCGCTGCACGGTATTGTCCGTGGAGTGGGGGGTCAGGAAGGGCAGCCGTTCGATGGTGTGCAGTCCTCTCTGCAGGTTCTGAAAGGTGCTCTCGTGGATGCTTAGTTCTTTGAGCACACCCTCCGTTTCCCCGGCGTCCGCCATGTCGAGGGTGCTCTGTAACCAGTGGCGGCCGAACCTCCTCGATAGCTGGTAGACCGCTTCCACAGCGGGCTCGGTCAGGTTCAAGGTCTGGCGCAGTAACGCCATATCCTCCGGCTCGATCTCGTCATAGCCTATCCTGACGACGAAGTCGGTGCTGACCTTGCGTCGCCTGGCGTTTTCCTCGTCAAGAGTGAAGACGGCCACCTGCTCCGGGAAGAGCTGCTTGAGCGCCTTGACGCTTCTGCCTCCCTCGCTGGTACCGGCCCACCCGTACTCGCTGTGCATATCGAAAATCAGGTTCACCGCGGCGCTCTTCTGGAGCATGCCGATGAGCAGTATCCGGGTCAGGAATGTCTTGCCGGTACCGCTCTTGCCGAAGATGCCGTTGGAGCGCTTGACCAGTTCCGGAAGGTCAAGGCAGATTTTGGTCTCCATGTCCAGGGGCGTGCCGATAAAGAACTTCCCTTCATCTTCCCCGCCGAAGACCAGCTCGATGTCCCGCTGCGATGCCGGGTTCACCGCCGAGAAATGGCCGGGGACGGTCTTCACCGGCTGCGGTCCTTCAATAAGGTCGGCGACATCCCCGCCGATGGTGAGCATGGGCAGAACGTGCAGCGTGCCGTAGGTGCTGGTTCCCGCCAGTACCTCGGCGATAAAGGGGTCGGCGACATCGGGCGGGGTCAGGGTAAGCTTCTGGTCAACTACTCCCAGGCTGACATCGGTTATCATGCCGAAGAAGCGCCGTTTTGCCCCCTCGATGGTGACATAGCGTCCCACGGCCATGTCCTCCACCGAAGCCGAGCTGTCCAGCCTTACCTCGACCCCCTTGGTCAGTGCGCCGGAAACAACCATCCCCAGACGCTGGTTTGACTCTTCAATCATGGCTGCAACCTCCCCAGGATGGCTTTGAGTCGGCCGAACTCCCCCCCGAGCAGTATTGCCAGTTCTTTACCGGCGGCTACCAGGAAGGGGGTCGGGGCTTCATGCACCTGGCTCATCCGGCGCAGCGCCGCGGCCGCCAGCTCCTCAACGGGGACGGGCAGATGAGTGTTCAGCAGTATGTTAAGGAAGCTGAAGGACTGGCTGAAATCCCTGACCTCCTCCGTGGAGCAGGGATAGACGAAGCCGTGGATGCGGGCGGGCCTGGGCGGCAGATAGCGGTATAATTTCCCGTCCTCCCGGTAGCCCACCACCAGGGCGTTGAACTCGGTGCGCAGCAGCTTGAGCAGTTGCGGACTCTGCCGGTAGACGGCTTCCTCGTCGGTCTCGTCCCGGCCGCGGGCGATAGGGCGGCGTCCCGGCTCAATGCTGGCGGTGGATGCCTGAGCAACAATGCCGTATAATTCCACCGCTGTAGCGGTGGTCTTGACCAGGCTCCCTAACGGCGGCGACTGGTAAAGCTCATAGCACTGCGCGGTGAAGTCCGTGGTGCTGGCTTCAATGATTTCCCCGACTCTGTCAGATTGTTCGACCACTCTTTCTCCTTGGTGTTATTTTATTAACCCCCTCCCCCTGTGGAGATTGTCCAAAAACAACAAACTGTCATCCTGAGCGAAGCGAAGGATCTGGGTTGGGGGAGGTATTTGGTTGCGTATCCGCCCCACCCCCAGATTCTTCGGTCGTTTCACTCCTTCAGAATGACATTTACGGACACCTTCCCCTTCATGAAAGAGAGGCGGAGCCTCTCTTAGACACTCTATTTCTTCTTCACTTCCTCTTTCTGCCCTGGTTTCTGCTTGTCTTGCTTGGGTTTCTTAACACTTTTTCTGCCTTTGCTGCCCATT
>JAUYMF010000070.1 GCA_030698765.1 Dehalococcoidales bacterium | reverse complement strand
TCGAAGACGATGTCCCCATCACCGTTGTGTTTGAGGTCTTTGAGGTGTGACCGGCAACTTTTTCTGATATCTACCTGCTCAAAGCTTACTCCTAATGCCTGGCTTAGTTTTCGGGCGTTAGTCTTTGTCCTCGGGGTGGTGCCGAAGGCGGGCAGGCTGCAGGCGTGAACATTTTGCCTGGGTAGTCCCAGGAAGTCCATCGTCTTCACTGCCACCAGGAGGCTCAGCGTGGAATCAAGCCCTCCGGAGACTCCAAGTACCAGGTGACTCATCCCGGAGCCGGAGAGTTTCTTGGTCAGGCTGGCTACCTGCATGGAAAAAATCTCGCGGCAGCGGTTCGCCCTTTCCGCCGGGTCTGCCGGTATGAAAGGATGAGATTCGAGCCTCCGGTACAGCCGCTCTACCATTGGGTCTCCGGTGTCCGTTTCGATAATCCTGAAGGCTGATTGTTGCCGGGATGACTCATGGAAACTGGAGACTACCCGGCGGTCATGTACCAGTCTTTCCAGGTCAATATCGGTTATTATCAGTTGAGGATTAGCTGACAGGCGTTCTGACTCGCCGAGGACGGTTCCGTTCTCGGCGATAAGGGTCTGTCCTCCGTAGACAAGGTCATTAGACGACTCGCCGATGCCTGATGATACATAGCAATAGGCGGCAACGCATCTGCCGGATTCTGAGGATACCATTACCCGGCGCCAGTCCGCTTTCCCCAGGAACTCATTACTGGCGGACGGGTTAACCAGTATTGTGGCTCCGGACAGTGCCTGATGGACGTGGGGGGAGAGGGGTACCCACAGGTCTTCACAAATCTCCACGCCGAGGAGACCCGCCGGGATTCCGCGCAGCTTGAAGAGGATGTCCGTGCCGAAGGGGACGCATTCCCCCAGGATCTCCACGGAATCGCAGTCAGCGTCCAGGCTGGAGGTAAACCAGCGGTCTTCATAGAACTCCTTGTAGGTGGGTAACAGGGTCTTGGGGATGATACCGAGGATGTGGCCGTTATTAACTACCGCCGCGCAGTTAAATATTTTCTGGTTGACCTCAAGAGGCAGGCCTACAATCACTATCATGGAACTGCCGTTACTTTCCTCACGGATTTTATCCAGGCCTTCCCCGGCTTTGAGCAGGAGCGCCTGCTGCTGTACCAGGTCACCGATGGTGTAGCCGGTGATGGACATCTCCGGGAAGGCCAGTACCTGGACGCCCTCATTTCTGGCTTCTTTGATTTTCTGGATAATATGCGCTACGTTAAAATCAACGTTAGCCACGTGAAGCTCCGGGACAGCGGCTCCCAGGCGCAGAAACCCGAGGTCTTTGCTCAGGTACAGTTTCTCAGGCATTTCATGCCTCCTCAAAGGATTACGGGTTATATTGCCCTATTCTAGCACAAACCGGATATTGACTGGTATTTTGGGTCCGGTGGTGGCTCTGTTTTGCATCGGTGGTTTCATTTGTCATTGCGAGGAGGCGGAGCCGACGAAGCAATCTCATGCCTGGCGAGCAACCAGCATCCGGATTGCTTCGCCCTCGGGACTTCGGCGTGAGACTTCGGCGTGAGCTCAGTCGAACGCTGAACCCGGGCTGAAGCCCTCGGGCTGAACTCGGGCTGAAGCCTCCCGCCTATAGCGGAATGGTCTCACAATGACGCCACCAACTAGAGTTGACAGTTAACGGTTGAAGGTCAAGCCACTCTTTCTACTTTGAGCAGGTTGGTCGTACCGGTTGACCCGAGCGGGATACCGGCGGTAATGACGATGATGTCGCCCGGTTTTGCCAGCCCGAGGTCTTTAGTCAGACTGCTGGCCCGGGCAAAAAGATCGTCTACTGAAGATACGCCGGGTATCTGGAAAGCCTGAACACCCCAGCACAATATCAGCTCGCCGCGCACTGCTTTGTTAGGAGTTATGGCCAGGATGGGCATCCGGGGGCGGTACTTTGAGACGCGGTGCGCCGTACTCCCGGCTTCGGTGAAGGCGACGATTGCCGTTGCTTTCAGCGTATTGGCGGTATGACAGGCGTTATAAGCAATCAGTTCATCCGTATGCGGCTCAAGCCAGGTGCTCCTCTCGGCCAGCATCTGTTCGTAGTCCAGCTTCCTTTCTGTTTCCCGCGCGATCTGTGCCATCATTCTTACTGCCGCTACCGGGTACTTGCCGACTGATGTCTCCCCGGAGAGCATGACGGCATCAGTGCCGTCAAAGATGGCATTAGCCACATCGGTAACCTCGGCTCTTGTCGGGCGGGGCAGGTTAATCATCGATTCGAGCATCTGGGTGGCCGTTATCACCGGTTTGCCTGCCTGGTTGCATTTCCGGATAATGTCCTTTTGTACCAGGGGTATCTTCTGCAGGGGAATATCAACCCCCAGGTCGCCGCGGGCAACCATGATGCTATCGCTGGCGGTCAGTATCCGGTCAAAATGGACTACTGCCTGCCCCCGCTCTATCTTGGAAATAATGGGTATCTTGACGTTTTCTGACTGTAAAACAGTTCTTACCTGAAGAACATCATCGGGACTGCTGACGAAGGAGAGGGCGATATAGTCGGGGCGCTGCTCGATGGCGAAGGCAATGTGCTCCCGGAGATAATCGGTGAGGAAAGGAGTGGAAACACGCATACCGGGGATGGCGATTCCTCTTCCCTGGGTGAGGCGGCCGCCGGCAATGACACGGCACTTGACCTCTGTGCCGCTTATCTCCTGTACCCTGAGTTCCATGGCGCCATCGTCAAGGAGGATGACATCACCCTTCCTGACATCATTCGGCAGTGAAGGGAGGTTGACCGGAATTACGGCTTCATCCCCTTCTATCTGCCTTATGGTCAGCGTTACTCCATCCCCCTTCTTGAGCAGGACAAAGCCGTTTTTCAGGGTACCCGTCCGGTATTTGGGGCCGGGCAGGTCAAGCAAAATGGCTACGGGTCTGGAAAGGCGCTCCGCCAGTCTTCTCACCGTCTGGATGTGACGGCGGTGCTCGTCATGCGTATCGAAAGATAAATTGAACCTGGCGACATTCATACCGGCCCGGATGAGCCGTTCAATTACCCTGACCGAGCGGCTGGACGGGCCAATGGTGCAGACTATCCTGGTTCGCTGCCTGAAATAACTGGCGTACTTCATTCTGATGTTTTTCCCAGATAGTCAATCATGAGCAAGCATGACCCGGGCATCTACTACCAGATAGCCTTTACCGGCTTCCTGGACTTTCACCGGATTGAGGTCCAGTTCGGTTATCTGGGGCAGGTCTTCTATCATCGCCGAGATCCTGAGCAATAGTTCCTCCAGCGACTTTATATCTGCCGGTGGCGCCCCCCGCCAGCCTCCCAGAAGCTGGTAAGCCTTTACCGAGCGCACCATTTCACGCGCGTCTTCATCGGTGAGGGGATGAATGCGGAAGGTGATGTCTTTAAATAGCTCGGCGTAGATGCCGCCCAGTCCGAACATGATCAGCGGGCCGAAGGAACGGTCCTGGATGACCCCAACGATAACCTCGACTCCCCCCGATACCATCTGCTGGACGGTGACGCCCCGCATCTCCTCCGTTCTCCCCAGCCTGACCAGGCTCTCACTGATCTGCCGGAAAGCCTGCTCAACTTCTCCCTCTGAGCGCAGGTCAAGGATGACGCCGCCTACATCTGTTTTGTGGATTATCGTCGGTGAGAGCAGTTTCACCGCTACCGGAAAACCCATTTTACGGGCGGCTTCTACCGTTTCCCCGGCAGTGGCGGCGTACTGTGACTGTATTACCCGAATGCCGTAAGCGCCGAGCAGGTCAACAACTGCGCTGTCGGTGAGCCAGAAAGACCCGGGGGTTCGGTCTGACTCCAGCGCCAGCTTGACTAACTGCGCCGCTTTGTCCTTATCGATGCCTGGTAATTGCGGAATCGTTCCCTTCGGTTTTTTTACCCATTCCCCGTATTCACAAGCCTTGGCGATAGCTGTCGCGGTGTCTTCGGGAAAGGCGAAGGAGGGCACGCAGCACTCTTCTTCAGAACCCAGTTGATTGAAAGTACCGCGCTGGCCCATGAATGACGCCACCAGGGTCTTTCCCCGCTGGCGGAACCTGGGGGCGATGTCACGGATCGCCCCGGCCACCGCTTCCGGTTGGGTCACTATCGGGGGGATGAAAATGATAATGACAATGTTCACGCTTTCATCTTCCAGGAAGACTTCCAGGGCGCGGCGGTACTCCTCAGCCGTGGCTTCAGCCGTCATGTCAACCGGATTACTGAAGCTGGCGCGGTCCGGCAGGAAGCTCTTCAACGCCGCTAGCGTCTTATCAGAAAGGATAGGCAGCTCAAGTCCCCTGTCGGCGCAGGCATCGGCGGTCATAATGCCCGGCCCGCCTCCGTTGGTGAGAATAGCGACGTTCCTTCCCGAAGGCACCGGCTGATGCGACAGGAGGTTGGCCACATCAAAGAGCTCTTCCAGCGTAGCGACCCGGATTATCCCGGCCTGGGCGAAGAGGGCCTCGGAGGCTATTTCCGCTGTGGCCAGTGCCCCCGTGTGGGAGGCGGCCGCCCGGGAACCGGCTGCAGTGCGACCGCTCTTGACGGCGACTACCGGTTTTTGCAACGCTGTTGTCCGGGCGATGCGCGCGAATTTTTTCGGGTTGCCGAAAGACTCCAGGTAGAGGAGTATGACGTCAGTATCCGGGTCTTCCGCCCAGTACTGCATCAGGTCATTATTGGAAACATCTGCCCTGTTGCCGATGCTGACAAAAGTGGAAATGCCGATGTTCAGGTTCCGGGCGTATTCCAGGATGGCCAGACCGAGGGCTCCGCTCTGGGTGCCCAGGGCGATGTTGCCCCGGGGAGGGAAGATAGAGGAAAAAGTGGCGTTCATATTGACCTGGAGGTTGGTGTTGATAATCCCCATACAGTTAGGCCCGACCAGGCGCATCCCGTAGCGGCGTGCCGTCTCCAGCAGTTCTTGTTGCCGGACGATTCCGGCGTCTCCACTTTCACCGAAGCCGGCTGATATCACCACGATACCGCGTACACCCTTTTGGCCGCATTGCTCAGCCACCTCCAGCACTGTTTCCGCCGGAACAATGATTATGCCCAGGTCAACCTCCCCCGGTATTTCCAGAACGGACGGATATGCCTTTACCGAAGCTACTATTTCCGTGCCGGGGTTCACCGGGTAGACCACTCCCCTGAACTCCTGTTGCAAGATATTGTGAAAGAGCTTCTTGCCGATGCTTCCGTCTCTCCGCGATGCGCCGATGACGGCGATGGAACGGGGTTGCAGGAAAGCCTTCAGCGAATCCATGGTGGCCGCCTTTTCTTGCTCATAGGATGCATCGATCCCAGGCAGAGATGCCGAAGTCTCACGGTGCTGGCTGCTATCACTGTTCCGGTCCCGTTCGGGCTTATGGTCAGATCCCGTCATCGTCTCCTCACCGGCAATGTCCGGTCATCATTACAGTTACCGGCTTTGTCGCAACGTTATTACTGGTATGACGCCGTACTGGATGCTTGGTTTGCGGGTATTATCAGTATCAATCTTTCTCGTAAGTGGCGATATCCCACTTTTTGAAACCGGCTTTGATCAGGAAATTTCTCAGTTTCTCGTCGTTGTCCCTGACAATGCCTCTAATTGGGGCATTAGTGTGCTGGCACTCTTGCTGAAACGCTTCGACCAGTTTCCGGCCTATCTGGCGGTGCTGATAGTCAGGCAGAATACCCATCATATCTATCCAGCCGACCTGCCGGTCACGGGAGTAACGGCCGGCCAGATGCGTCAGCCTGAGGATGGACTGGCTGTGTTCCTCCTGTACGATATTGCCTACCAGGAAACCTACTACCCTGCCATCTACTTCAGCCACGAAGCTCAGCTTGGGATGGTATATTTCCCAGTAAGTTTCAAAAGAGAAGGGCCAGGTAGGTACCCGTTCTTCGCCGAATAATAAGCGGTCAATCTCGTGCACCCTCGGTAAGTCATCATCGACCATTCCCCGTATCTTAACCTCTCCGTTAGTCATCACTCTACCTCCTTGTCCAGTAAGTGGCAGCTATTTTATAGTATTTTAGCGATATATGCAATCTAACGCTGGTTATGCTTCGGTTCCGGTAGTGGTGGTTTTCTCCTCACCTTTGGTAAAGTCCCTCAGTTTTTCCGCCAGGGTCTTCAGGCGCTCCTCCACTTTAGCATTAATCGAACCTGGCTCAAAGCGGCCGTTTTTCAGACGTTCACCCGCCTTCAGCCCGGTAAGAGCTTCTAGCCCCTCATCGATGGTGCCTACCGGATAGATATGGAAAGTGCCGTCCTCAATCGCGGCCGTTACCGTTTCTTTAAGCATTAAATTCCTGATATTGGTCGCCGGGATGAGAACTCCCTGTTTCCCGTTAAGCCCTCTAGCCTGGCACGCTTCAAAGAAACCCTCGATTTTTTCGTTGATACCGCCAATCGCCTGTACCTCTCCCTTCTGGTTCACGGAGCCGGTGACGGCGATACCCTGGCTTATCGGAGTATCCGCCAGGGAGGACAGCAATGCGTAAAGCTCCGTGCTCGAAGCGCTGTCTCCTTCCACCTCGTCGTAGCTCTGTTCGAATACCAGGCGGGCGGACAGTGACAGCGGAATCTCCCGGACATATTTTTCGGTGATATAGCCGTTCAGTATCATAACGCCTTTGGAGTGCAGGCGTCCTCCCAGCTTGGCTTCCCGTTCGATGTCAATCAGCCCTTCCCGGCCGACACCGACGCTGGCGGTTATCCTGGTAGGCCGGCCGAAAGCAAAATCACCGAGGTCGATTACTGATAAGCCGTTTACCTGTCCTGCTTTCTCACCATCGGTATCGATAATAATCATTCCCTTATTTATCATTTCATTGATACGCTGCTGGATGAGATTGGAGCGGTAAACCTTTTGCTCGATGGCTTTCTCAATATGCCCGGCTTCAATAAGCTGTTTCTCGTCCTCCTCCGCCCAGAAGCTGGCTTCACGGATGATATCGGCGATGTCAGCAAACAGGGTTGACAGCTTTTCCTGGTCACCGGCCAGCCGGGTACTGTGCTCGATGATCCTGGCTAAAGCGTTACTATCCAGGTGTTTCAGGTCTTCTTCTTTGCACATCCGGCAGATGACGGCAGCGTAATCTCTTAAGTTAGTCTCCGTCTTGTCCATACGGCTATCAAAATCAGCCTTAATCTTAAATAGTTCTCTAAACTCCAGGTCCAGCTGCAGCAGTAAATAGTAGAACATGGGCTCGCCGATAACTACTACCTTGATATTAAGCGGGATTGGTTCCGGCTTCAGACTTTTGGTGGTCATGAACCCCAGGCGCTCGCCGATATCCTCAATTTCCAGTTTACCGTCACGAAGGGTCCTTTTTAAGCCCTCCCAGGACTGGAAGTTAGTCAGCAGGTCTTCAATTCTGACCACAAGATAACCGCCGTTAGCCCGGTGCAGAGAGCCGCTTTTAATCATGGTAAAATCAGTGGACAGCGCCCCGAACTGGGCTTCCTTTTCCACACGCCCAAAGAGATTATTAAAGGTGGGGTTTAGCTCCAGAATCACCGGAGCCCCCTGCAACCTTGAATTGTCAACCAGTACGTTAACTTCATACTTCCGGAAAGCCTGCTTTCTCATCATTCCCTGCATGACGGATATGGGGTCTGTATCTGAAGTCTTCATATCTGACTTGAATTGCTCAAAATTCTCAACGATATCCTGCTCAACTTCCGTTAAGTAATCAATCACCTGGGGGATCTGGCTATACTTCTTCTTTACCTCTTCGAAGAGGTAGCCGATGGAGTAGCGTGCTACCTCGCGGTCAATCTCTTCCAGCCGTTGCTCGACGGCGCCCTCTTCAACCCGAAGGTCGTTTATTTGCCTCTTCAACTCTTCAGACAGTTCCTCTTGTTTCTTTCTGAGATCCTCTTTGTCTCTGGCGCTGAGCTTTTTATATTCCTCCTCGCTCATTGCTTCTCCCCTGGAAGACGGTATAAAGAATATCCCTACCGGTGTAGTCTGCAGGAGAAGCCCGTTTTCTTCAGCCTTCTTATTGATGGCGCTGAATACGGCGTCCCTTTTCTTGTGGAAGTCGGCGGTTATTTCAGCCCGCCGCTCGGCGTGTTCCTTGCTGGCGAAAGCCTGGATAAGGCTGCGCCTGGCGTTGTCCACCAGGTGGTTTACGTCTTTTTGCAGGGTTTGCCCCATACCGGCGGGCATCTCCATGGTTTTGGGGTAATATGAATCTCGAAAGTTGTGCACATAACACCAGTCGGAGGGGGTTTCTTTTTTGGCCGCCAGCGTCTCCAGAAAGGACTTGATGGTGGTAGTCCGGCCGGTGCCCGCTGACCCTGATACATAAACGTTAAATCCCGGTTTGAGGATGTTAAGACCAAAATTAAGGGCGCTCATTGCCCGCTCCTGCCCGATGATGCCGCTCAGTGGCTCCAGGTCCCCGGTTGAGTTACATTTGAACAGAGCCGGGTCGCACCGTCGCCTGACCTGCGCCGCGGTTAGTTCTCTGGGCATAATTAACCTCCTCGTTTCAGCTTGTTTTTACAGCGTAATAAATATTATATATCAAAGAAGCGGTGACGTCATCGCCGTTAAGAGAATTGAACCAAGTAGCGCGGTCTCTAAAGTTGTCTTTGCCGTATCTTTACAGCTTTAGAAAATAACCGGTAACCGGCTGAAGATCCCAGCTTGACAGATAGAAACGATTGATTTATGCGTCTGCTCAGAAAGTAATGTAGCATGGTGGCAGCCAGACTTACTGTGATAGAGCCAGGGCGATGGCGGCATTACCGGCGACGCTTTGCACCAGGGAGTCCAGGTTAATTCGCTCCCGGGGGGTATGCGCCAGGCTCTCTTCCCCCGGCCCATAGCCGATGGTGGGAATACCCAGCACCGCCGCCGTGTGGCTGCCATCAGTGGCGAAATCCCAGTAAGCGAGTTCCGGCTGCTGTCCTACTTTACTTAAGGCGGCGAGCGCGGCGGTTACCCCGGGGTGTTCGGCGGGAATCAGCCAGGGCAGCATCAACTTGCGTGCCCGCGTCTTCATTCCGGTATAGCTTACTTCTTCTACCTCACGTATCCGCGCCGACCCCTGGAATTCAGGATCTTCCTGTCTGACCTCTTCGAGTAGTGTGGCAATCCGGGCGAGGGCCTGGTCTGCGGTCTCCCCCGGCGTCAGACGCCTGTCCAGGGATACGGCGCACAGGTCAGGGATGACGCTCAACTGTCCCGGGCTGCAGGATATGATGGTCAGGGCAATGGTCGATTTACCCAGCAGTTCATGGCTGGGAAGCGTATCTGCTATCAATTGAATTTTGTTCAGCACCGGCAGCATCTTGTAGACGGCGTTGATACCGCGCCAGGGGGCGCTGCCGTGGCTGGTGCGGCCAACGGTGGTTACTTCCAACTCGACGCGCCCTTTGTGTCCCAGTACCAGCTTGAGGTCGGTGGGCTCTCCCAGGACTACGGAGCCCACCTTGATCCCCCGCCGGGACAGGGTCATATCGCAGAGGTGGGCCATGCCCAGGCACTCCGCCGGTTCTTCCTGGACGACGCCGGTGACCAGAATATCTCCCCGGTGTGCCAGCCCCAGGCTCTTGACGAGGGATGCGGCGTAGATCTGCGCGGCGATGGCCCCCTTCATGTCACAGGTACCCCGGCCGTAAAGGTAACCCCCGGCGATGGTGCCTCCATAGGGGGCATGCTCCCAGGCCTCCAGTCTGCCGGCGTCCACGTGGTCCATGTGGCCGTTGAACATGATATTCTCGCCCTGCCCGCTGCCCCTGATGATGCCGACCACGTTGCCCATATCGTCGGTGAATACCTCGTCATAGCGCAATCGCTCCATCTCGCTGATGATGAGCCTGGCTACGTCCTGTTCCCGGCCGCTGATGCTGGGCGTCCGTACCAGACTCTGTGTAAAAGCTACTACATCATCGGCAATACGGGCGCTGGCTTCTTTTAAGTTTGGGATTGACATTGTACCTCCCGGCTCTGGAATACCAACCTTATCTTACACTGAACCTTGTCAGGGCTGTCAAAATAAAGCTACTGGATTACAGTGGAGAACCCTTGATGATATCCGTCCGGTCTTTCCTTACCTAAACGCTGGAGTTTCCAGCCAATACGGTTCTGCGGGGCCTTCCGGCTTCCGACGCTCACTGAAATGTCACCTCCGTCAGCCAGATATCATACTCGTTATTTCTGGTTTTTGCGCTGAAGACGATGTTTCTGCCAT
>JAUYMF010000069.1 GCA_030698765.1 Dehalococcoidales bacterium | reverse complement strand
GGAATTTTCCGTCAAAGATAATAATCAGCAACTTGTTTATAAAACACGAACGGCGCTCATGCATCTGCTCATGCTCGCTTACGAGCTAAAGGTTGCGCTGGATGAAATAATCTATTATCGAAGAGCTAAAGTGTGGTCGTGGCGAATATTTCGATGGAAATCTTAAACCAACCTTCCCCCCTAGCCGGGTTTAAAAACGTTATATATACTGCGTCCGGTCGACTTACATTCAGGGAGCATTCGTTGGTTTAGGCTAGTGTCTTAATCCGTAGCTTGACCTTTTCCAGCGTTTGTCACTACAATAACCCTGGACACGCCGGGGTGGCGGAACTGGCAGACGCAGCGGACTTAAAATCCGCCGGAGCAATCCTTGTGGGTTCGAGTCCCATCCCCGGCACCAGTACAAGATGACCTGGTTAATACCGGGCGCTCCGGGTTACTTCCTCTTCATCACCGCGTGGACAGCCTGTTTGATACCATCAGCGGTGAGGCCGTATCTCTGTAAAAGCTCGGTGGGTTTACCGGACTGGGCGTAAGTATCTTTAAGGGAGACAAACTCCATAGGTACGGGGTGATGGCGGGAAAGAATCCGGGCGACAGTGCTCCCCAGGCCGCCGTGTTCCAGGTGCTCTTCCGCGGTAACCACCGCCCCGGTATCCTCCGCCGCCTTGATGACGGCCGCCTCGTCAGCCGGCTTGAGGGTAGGCATATTCAACACGCGGCAGTCAATGCCTTCCCGCGCCAGGTTGCCCGCCGCTTCCAGGGCCGCGGCTACCATAACACCAATGGCGATGACCGTGATATCCTTACCTTCCCTCATGGTAACCGCTTTGCCCGGCTCAAAGCGGTAGTCCTCATTATTGACCAGAGGCCACGCCGGGCGGCACAGCCTGATATAGAAGGGGCCGAAACTGGCCGCCGCTGCCCTTACCGCCTGGGCAGTCTCAATAGCATCCGCCGGAACGATAACCGTGAAACCGGGTAAGGAACAAATCAGGGACAGGTCTTCGATTGACTGATGTGAAGTGCCGTCTTCGCCCACGGTGATACCGCCGTGGGTGGCTACCAGCTTAACGTTACGCCCCGGTTGAGCTACAGACATACGTACCTGGTCAAAGCAACGCCCTGGAAGAAAAACAGCGAAGGTGCTGGCAAAGGAAACTTTACCTGATGCGGCCAGTCCCGCCGCAATACTGACCATATTCTGCTCGGCGATGCCGCAGTCAAAGAAACGGTCGGGGAACTCGCTGGCAAAGTACTTTGTCATGGTGGACTTGGAGAGGTCGGCATCAAGGACAACAATATCAGGGTTTTCCCGCCCCAGTTCCACCAGGGTCTGACCGTAAGCTTCTCTAAGCGAAACCTCAACAGACATGTCTACTCCAGCTCCTTGAAGGCTTGTTCTACCTGGGCGGCGGTGGGGGCTTTGCCGTGAAAATCGATGTTATTCTCCATGAAGCTGACCCCTTTCCCCTTGATGGTGTGGGCGATAATCACCGTCGGCTGGCCTTTAACCGATTTCGCCTGCTCAAAGGCGTCGATTAGCTGGGTCAGATCATGACCATCAACCTCAATAACGCGCCAGCCGAATGCCTGCCACTTCTTATTGAAGGGGGCCAGGTTCATAACATCACGGTTCCAGCCATCAATCTGCTGTCCGTTATTATCCACAATCGCCACCAGCTTGTCCAGCTTGAAATGGGCGGCGGCCATCGCCGCTTCCCAGACCTGCCCCTCATCACATTCGCCATCACCGAGCAGGACGAATACCCGGTATTCCTGCGAGTTAAGACGGCCTGCCAGGGAGACGCCGATGCCAAAAGACAAGCCCTGTCCCAGTGACCCTGAGGACATCTCTACTCCGGGGGTGCAGGTACAATCGGCATGGCCCTGGAGATGACTGTCTATCTGCCTCAGGGTACTCAGATCCTCGACAGGGAAATAGCCACACTCAGCCAGAGCCGCGTAAAGCAGGGGAGCCGCATGCCCCTTGCTGAGGACAAACCGGTCTCTATCCGGCCAGCAGGGGTCTTCAGGATTATGCCGCAGCGCCTTAAAATAGAGAGCGGTGACAATCTCCACTGCGGACAGGGAACCGCCGGGATGCCCGCTGCCGGTCTCTCCCGTCATGGAAACAACATGGCGACGCAGCTTCCTGGCCATCATCACCAGGTCCTTCTGCAACAATGACCCCGACTCCACCGATGTACCAAGTTTTATTCTTAACCTGTCACCCGTCTCCGGCATAATCATACTCCAGATAGACTTAATTTTAGCTCAGCTAAGTGACCAAAACATGAAAATAAAACACATCGTTTAACAATAATGACACTAAAGTCTCCACGTGTATTGTATCATACAATATTTTGCATTACCAAGTCTATTGTAACGAGGAGTAGTGTTTGCATTTAGTTGGTTTTATCTGTCATTGCGAGGAGGCGTAGCCGACGTGGCAATCTGAGAGGTGAGGTATACCCTTCCCCACACACAGATTGCTTCGCCCTCGGGCTGAACTCGGGCTGAAGCCTTCCGCCTATAGAGGAATGGTTTCGCAATGGCGCCGCCAACCAATCCTGAATAATACCCTCGTAACGGGTACCCATTATGTTCTGGCTTGCAATGATGGTATACACGCGTTCAATCACTCCCCATTTGGGAGCAACTGGCTTACCCTGAGCCAGATTATCTCTTTTATTCTGGCTTTTGACTGGCGGGCATCCACCACCAGCCAGCGCGGCGGCTCAGCCGCCGCCAGCTTCAGATAGCCCTCCCGGACTCTGTGGTGAAAAGCCATGTCCTCCTGCTCAAAGCGGTCTGGCTTCTTGTCCCGCTTCCGGGCAAAACCTTCTTCAACCGGAACATCCAGCAAAACGGTCAGGTCAGGATTCAGCCCGCCGGTGGCAGCCTGATTAATAGACCTGACCAGGTCCATGTCGAGACCCCGCCCGTAACTCTGGTAGCTGACAGTGGAATCGGTATAGCGGTCACAGATAACCACTTTCCCGGCTTTCAGGTCAGGCAGGATAATCTCGGCAACCAGTTGAGAGCGGGAGGCGTTGAACAGCAGCAACTCTGCCAATGGTGATATCCGGGTACGCTCCGTCCATTTCAGCAGACGCGCCAGCTTTAAGCCCAGTGCCGTGCTGCCCGGTTCATGGATGAGCCGCACCGGTACTTCAAGTTTGGAAATCCGGCGGTAGAGCGCCCGCGCCTGGAGAGTCTTGCCACTCCCCTCTCCTCCCTCAAAGGTGATAAACAGCGACATTGACTACCTCCAGTCCGCCAGATCTGCCCCAGTTTATCACGCCGTGGTCAGCAGGGTAAAGAGATTGACTGCAGAGATGACCCTGGACGGCCTATCCTTTTAGCTTAATCAGCGTTATACTAATTAGGTGAGGTCAGCCGTCACCAAACAGGAGGCAATGATGAAGAAGTTTACCTTGGTAACCCCTATTTTGCTGGGGATCTTGCTTGTGTTTGTTGCCTGCTCCCCTTCAGCGATAAGAGAGGAAGATTCAAAGGGGATAGTGGGGCCGACGACACCAACGGCGCCAGCACCCACACCGGTAGCCCCGGCGCCACCCCCGGAAATGATTGTGGGAAGACCGTCTTTTGGTGTAACGCCACCGGTGATAATTGAAACCGGGCAGCTGGATATTGACCGCATGATTGTGCGTACCGCCAATGTGCAACTGGTGGTGAATAATGTCCCGGTGGCTCTAGACCAGATTGCGGAGCTTGCCCAGGGTTTTGGTGGCTATGTGGTTTCTTCTAACCGGTTCGGGGAAGAGGAAAATCTCACCGGGAATATTGTCTTTCGCGTGCCCGCGGAAAGCTTTGATAATGCCATGCGGGCATTACGCGGGCTGGCCGTTGAGGTAAAGTCGGAAAGTACCTCGAGTCAGGATGTCACCGAGGAGTATTCTGACCTGGCCGCCAAGCTGCGTAACCTGGAGGCGACTGAGGAGCAATTACTCAGACTTCTGGAAAAGGCAGAAAAGGTTGAAGAGATTCTCAGCGTTCAGCGGGAGCTTTCCAGGGTTAGAGGCGAAATCGAACAGATCAAGGGGCGGATGCAATTCCTGGAGCGGACTTCAGAGACCTCTCTGATTCAGGTATATCTGGAGCAGGCCAGGCTCAATGTCAGTTTTGCGGCTGATAAAAGGAGCGTAAGGGCGGGTCAGGAGGTCCAGTTTACCCTCCGCCAGGTAACCGGTGGGTTTGAGCCTTATAGCTTTGAGTGGGACTTCGGCGATGGGGATACCAGCACGGACAGGTCTCCGGCGCATACTTACAGGACTACTGGCGGTTATACCGTCTCTCTGAAAGTGACTGATGACAGGGGTAACACCACTACCGAAACCAGGAACGAGTATATTACCGTACTCCCCGGCTGGAGCGCTGATATTACCGCCAGCGAAGCCTGGAATGGCCTCGTCACCTTGGGCCATGCGCTGGCGAACATCTTCATCTGGGTCGGTATATTCAGTCCGGTATGGATAGTTGCCGGCGGTATTACCTACTGGCTGCTGCGGCGGCGGAAAAAGGCTTAGCGAGTTAGCCTCAAACCAGGTCCGCTAATCGTAACTGCTTTGGGAAGCGGAGGCAGCGGCAACACAGCCCAGAAGTAATATTATACCCAGTGTCAGCCAGAACATGGTGGTGAACTCGTCGCCGAGCGGCGGGAGTACTCCGGCGGCGGTGATAACACCCATTACCGCTGATAACCCGCCCAGAGAAGCCAGAACCCAGGCTAATATTGCCATAACAGACCCCCTTAAATATCAGAATGGCTTTATTTTAGTGCTAATACACTATATAATCAATACCTGAGATCTAATAGCTCGTATTGGGGGGGGTGTCCCGGGTTCTTGAAGTCAGATTTTGAGAGAAAGGTTTATCTGAATCATGGCCAGCCTTGAACAGGAAGTTGGTGATTTGCTCCGTCGCAGGGGATTGACTCTGGGATTGGTGGAGTCAGCTACCGGGGGTCTGATATCTCACCTGATAACTAATGTCCCCGGCAGTTCAAGTTACTATCAGGGGTCGGTTACCGCTTACCATAATGAGATTAAGATCAATGTGGTGGGAGTAAAAAGGGAGACCATCGGAAAATACGGTGCGGTGAGCACCCAGGTGGCTGAGGAGATGGCGGCGGGCGGCCGGAAATTACTGGCCGCCGACATCTGTTTATCCGATACCGGTATCGCCGGGCCGGGTGGAGCTACCCCCGCCAAGCCTGTGGGGTTGTTCTGCATAGGTTTCTCACACCGGGGAGGAACTTACAGCCAGAAGCACGTTTTCCGGGGCGACCGGGAGCAGAACAAGCGCTCTGCCGCCGAGACCGCTTTAGGCTGGCTGAAAGAGCACCTGAACAGTCTGGACTGACGGGAGTTTAAAAAGGCTTCTTCCTCTTATTACGTTGCGGGGAATCGATATGGTGGGGAGTGTAAGAGGTGCGTTAGCCTCTCTATTTTTGATGAAGCCGGAGGAATTGAGGTTGGCGCGTAATTTTCAGGAAAAATCAGTGGTCACCTGTTTCCTTGAATCTGACGGTGAGATATTGCTGTTGCGCCGCAGTGAACTGGTCGGCAGTTACCGGGGGAGATGGGCCGGTGTCAGCGGTTATGTTGATGAGACCGCTGATGAGCAGGCCCTGGTGGAGATAGGGGAGGAAACCGGCCTGTACGGTGAAGAGATCGAGCTGATTAAGAAGGGCGAGGCTCTGGTGATCGAAGATGAGAGGATGGGCGTGCGGTGGGTAGTCTATCCCTATCTTTTCCGTATCAAAGACCGGAGGAAGGTTAGAATGGACTGGGAACACCAGGAGATGAGATGGATAGACCCGGAGGACATTGCCGCTTACCAGACGGTGCCCATGCTCAGGGAAACACTGGCCCGGGTCTACGGGGACTGAGTAAGCCCTCAGAAAAGGGGATAGAGTCCTGTCCGGCTGGCTTACCTGAAGCTTTAGCGTGAGCAGGCGGTAGGCTTTGGCAAGCAGGCGAAGGGGTTTCAACTCTCTGAAGCTAAGGACTATATAACAGGTGTCACCTGTCTATCTGAACCAGCTCAAACTCCCTTCGGCGGCAGGCTAAGCGCGAGATTGTCAGCCCTTATTCATCGGTGCTATACTTTGTCTTGTATTTTAAATTGAGGAAGGGGATTTAGTTGAAAAGAGGAGACGGTCGTGCCTGGGACGAGATGCGTCCGGTGAAAATAACTCCCGGGTTCCAGAGCTTCGCGGAGGGCTCGGCGTTGATAGAACTGGGCAAGACGCGGGTGTTGTGTTCGGTCAGTGTGGAGGAAAGAGTTCCGGGTTTTCTGAGGGGGGGAGGTAGTGGCTGGGTTACCGCTGAATACTCCATGTTGCCCCGCTCTACGGTTACCCGGACCCCCCGTGATTCGTCACTGGGCAGGGTTACCGGGCGGAATCAGGAAATACAGCGTCTCATCGGGCGCTCGCTGCGTGCGGTCACTGACCTCCACGCGCTGGGAGAAAGGACCCTCATCGTAGACTGTGATGTGCTCCAGGCGGATGGCGGTACCAGGACGGCGGCCATTACCGGGGCTTATGTGGCTCTCTGCCGGGCATTGCGGACTCTGGCTAATATGGGAATAATCTCGTCAATACCGTTGAAGAGCGCCATCGCCGCTACCAGTGTCGGCATCGTGCGTAGCTATCAACTGTTAGACCTTTGCTATGATGAAGACTTCAGTGCCGAGGTTGACTTTAATGTGGTGATGACCGATAAAGGTGAGTTCGTTGAGCTTCAGGCTACCGCTGAGGGCAAGACTTTCACCAGGGAGACGGTTGACAATCTCCTTTCTCTGGCAGAAAAAGGCATCGGGGAACTGTTTAAAGTCCAGCAGGCGGTCCTGGAAATGCAGGTAAAAATGTGAGGGGCAGACACCTCCGGTATGCCCTCGAATAAGGGAGAAGGTAACAAAGGTAACAATGGCGCGCCACAGTGGACATTCATTGCCGGTGGAGACGGTATCAACAGCTGACTTAGCTATCCCCTGGCGGGAACCACCCCGTTGGCTCCCCCCCACCCTGCATTCTCTGGTATACAGGAACTACTTCCTTCTGCTGGCCGGCCAGGTCAGCAATTCGCTAGCCCAATGGATGGATATGGTCGCCCGTCCCATCATGATTATTGCCCTTACCGGCTCGTCAGTCCAGTTGGGTCTCGTCACTTTGGCCCGGGGCTTACCGATGATGGCTTTAGGTCCTTTTGCCGGGCTTCTTGCCGACCGTACAGACCGGCGCTTACTGATGCTAGCCGCTAAAAGTCTGAGCTTCATAGTGAACCTTGTCTTTACTATACTCATCATCAACGGCAGATTAGAACTGTGGCATATCTATGTAACCGCTATTCTCAGGAGCTTGTTGATGGCATTCGACCAGCCCGCTCGTCAGGCTCTGCTGCCAGCGCTGGTGCCGCCCCGCTTGCTGATGAATGCTGTAGCGCTCAATACCGGGACTATGCAGCTATCGCGTATTATCAGCGCCTCTTTTGTTGGGGGTCTTATCGCCCTGTGGGCAAAAGGGTTCGGTTTTCTGGATACCGATATTCGTATCTTTGGCGGCGTCTACCTGGTTACAGTCGTTGTTTACATCGCGGCTATCGCTGCCACCTTCTTGCTTAGAGTGCCTCCAGGGGGACACTCGGAACGGACGGATGACTCTTGGTCACTGTCTTTTGTCAAAGGAATCCGTTTCGCCTGGCGCAGTCCCATCATCATAAGCATTCTAGTTCTTCTGGGTGTGCAGAGCACCTTCGGGGCGCCTTATATGAGTGTTTTTATCCCCTGGCTGGCTATGATGGTGATGGACATCGGCACTACGGGTGCGGCATTGCTGCTGGCGGTCTCGGGCGTGGGTTCCCTGGCAGGCGCAATGGCGATTGCCACGGTGGGACATATCCTGCACCAGCGCGGACGCATCATCATCGTCGGTCTGGTCATATACGGTGCGGCTTTGGCGGCGCTGGGTCTTACTTCAGCGCTCCCACTGGTGACTGTGCTGGGGCTGACAATGCCGCTGCTACCAATGCTGATGGTTTTCTTCGTGGGGATAGGACAGACCGTCATCGTGTCTATCAAGAATGGTCTGCTTCTGGAGACTACTCCTAACGAACTGCGGGGACGGATAATGAGCTTCCAGAGTTTGGATCGCGGTCTCACGAGCCTGGGGGGCAGTATGGGCGGCTTTGCTATTGCCATCCTGGGTGGCCCGTATGGCTTAGCCCTTTTCGGTATCCTCTGCGCCGTTGGGTCGGTTATCGTGGGGGTTTCATATCCGAGTCTACGCAAGCAGGACTAGTACTCACTTGCATAAATCACTATAGTTATTTTTTAATGAGGATTGGAACACCTGAGTAGCTTTCCACTCGAATGGAG
>JAUYMF010000068.1 GCA_030698765.1 Dehalococcoidales bacterium | reverse complement strand
TTCGTAGAGTCCCTGGTGGACCCGAAAAGTAACCACCTTGGTTTTTGCTTCATATCGTTCTCTCGCAGTCGTCATAATTTACCTCCTGTATACCATGGTTGTATACCATAGCTGTATACCACTGGTTGTCCCCCCTAATTTAGGCTTGTTTCTGGGCTAGTAGGGGGTCACCCTATCCCAGCCGTGACCTGCTCTCATAAGCCTCGCTTCACAATGCCCCTGGGAACATCCTTCTTTCAACTGGCAACTCAGCATACCTAACCAGAGCTCGTATCATCCATCCACATAGCTGGCGTACATATTCGGCGATATGCTATAGTTAGCTGTGCGTTCATTCCATTACCTCCTGTAATAGTTGCCCCAGGGGGTGACCGGCACTACCTGAGCGCTGGATTTACCAGATAGGTATTAGAGCTTTCCGGATAGACCACTTCGGACAGCTCTAAGAATGACTAGAAATATAGCAGCCATGACTCATGCACCTTTGGGAATGCGTACGGTCAGAAGGACTTCGGAAGAATCAGGTTTGGTTACCTCTCCTGAAGGGGAGAGGGATAAAGGGTGAGGGGTTAGAAAATCCACCCCCTCACCATCTCCTCCTCCCCCTTCTTCGATGTTACCTTACCATCCAGCCGCGCTTCGTGGAGTCGCTCCAGAATCTCTTTCATGCGGGGGCCGGGGGCAATGCCCATCTGTTGCAGGTCGCGGCCGGTGAGGGTGGGGCGGACATAGCGCAGCCTATCGAGATAAAGCCGGATATGCTGGCGGGCTACGGCGGAATCAGCGGCTAACAGACTGGCGGTAATCGCTGGCAGTGAATTGCCTTCAAGGAGCCGGTAGATACGGCTCGGTGCAATTTTGGCGTCGGCCAGCAACGGCAGCCTGGCCTTAAGGCTAACGGTTTCTCTCAGTGTCCGGGCCAGCGGATTTGGCAGTCTGAGCCGTGAAATCAGTCCTTCCGTCTCCTCCCCCGTCAGCCGGTAAGCCAGCAGCGCCAGATAGACCTCCACGGATGAAGAACCCGCTGTACGGGCGTCTGCATACTTCTCCGCCAGCCAGTCGTCGCCTGTGAGGCCGGGATACAATTGGGACAGTACACCCAGTTCCCCGGCGCGGCGCAGCACCTTTTCGGGGCGCTCCTCCCGCAAAACCATCTCCAGCTCATGACGCAGGCGGTCGCCGCTGATGGTATCCAGCATCGGCACGTCCCGCTTCAGCAGTCGTAAAGTATCCGCCTCCAGGTGGAAGTCCAGGCGTTGCTCGTAACGCAACCCGCGCCAGATACGCGTAGAATCGTCAATAAAGCTCACCGGGTGCAGAATACGTACCAATTTACTTCCCAGGTCATCCAAGCCCCGGTAGGGGTCAATCAGATGGCCGTAGCTACCGGGAGCCAGCTCTACCGCCATGGCATTGATGGTGAAATCGCGCCGGAAAAGGTCGTCGGCCAGGGAGCCGGGCTTTACCTTTGGAAGCGCTCCGGGCTTATCGTAGGTCTCGGAGCGGGCGGTGGTCAGGTCAACGCTCCACCGCTGCCACTGCACTTTAGCGGTGCCGAAACGGGGGTGGGTCTTCAATCTCCTGCCACCGGTCCCCGCCAGCTGTTCTGCCAGGCTGATGGCGTCACCCTCCAGCACCAGGTCAAGGTCAAGATTGGCGCGCCCCAGGAGCAGGTCACGCACCACCCCGCCAACCAGGTACAGCTTCTGCCCTCGTGCAGTGGCCGCCTCACCCGCCTGCCGCATAAAGTCGACCAGTTCGGCGGGCAGTTTTTCCTCGATTTTAGCTGACAGATTGATAGTCTCAGTCATATTAGCTCACCGGTAAGATACACAGCCCGAATTATAGCACAGGTCATTACTGAGTTCACCGGATAGAAGAATACACGCTAAACTAAATAGATGCCTGAGCGGGTAATGACTTTATCGGCCAAATACCGGACTGGTGCTAAAGGTAAAGAGCGGACATAAGCTCTATACAGTCAGTCGCCGTTTCATCATCACCAGAGACAAGGGGAAGAAGACGGCCGTAGCTACGGCGATGATGCCCAGGGCGGTGAGCAGGTCAGGCTGGAACTCTCCCCAGACCAGGGCTCTGGAGAGCTTGACCACCGGGGTCAGGGGTACTATCCAGCTCAGTCTCTGAACGATATCGGGGAAATTTGAGAGCGGGAAGAAAACCCCGCTGAAAAAGAACATGGGCGTGATAAAGAGGGTGTAATAATAGTTAAAGCTGTAAAAAGAGGGCACCAGGGAAGTGAAGGTGACGGCGATGGCGGAGAACATTATTCCGGATATTAAGGAAAGCACCGGTATCAGCAGCGCCCAGGGTGAAGTCACCAGCCCAAAGATAGTGGCGATGACTAAAATTGTGGTCCCGGTGATGAGGGAACGGGTGGCTCCCCAGAATATTTCCCCGGCGATGACGTCTTCCACGTCAAGCGGCGTGGCCAGGATGGCGTCATAAACCTTGCGGTATTCCATGCGGACGAAGCTGCCGTAGGTACACTCGAAGCTGGCGCTGAACATTCCGTAACTGGCGATGATACCGGGCACGATAAACTCGATGTAACGCTGGCCCTCGACCAGGCCGATATAAGCCCCCAGTCCCAGCCCCATGGCCAGTATCACCATGATGGGTTCAGCGATAAAACCGGGCGCTTCCGAGTGCCACAGGTTCAGGAAGACATCCCGGTTCCGCTGCCACATCCGTATAAACCGCCAGGAAAAGATTCTCATACTACTTCATGTCCCCCGGATTATCCGGGACTGTTTCCCTAACCGGGTATCTTGCCGGCGAGCTTAAAAAGGTTCCTCCGGATAATATCCCCCCGATAAGTTTAAAAGGTTCATTCGGATAGCACGCTCCCGGTGAGTTTGAAAAAGACGTCCTCTAATGTCGCCGGTTTCCGCCAGGTGTGCGCGGTTAAAGTGCTCAGCTCTCTGGAACCGTCTCCGGCAGCGTCGAAGACGTGGATTACGTAGCCCAGGTCAGTAAAGTCGAGCCTGTAATCGGTCAGCGTCTTGATAATCTGGCTCCGGTTACCTGAGTTTGCCTCTATCTCCAGTACCTCATCGCCGGCGTACCGGGAAATGAGGGCCTGGGGACTGTCCTGGGTCAGTATCTTGCCCTGGTGCATTATGGCCACCCGGTCACAGAGAACGGCGGCTTCTTCCATGTTCTGGGTGCACAGAAGCTGGGTGACCCCCTGAGTTTTCAATTCTTCCAGTTTTTGCCATACCAGGTGTTTGGCCTGGGGGTCAAGCCCTATTGACGGCTCGTCAAGGATGATGATCCTGGGACGGTTGATCAATCCCCTGGCCAGCAGCAGGCGCCGTTTCATACCGCCGGACAGCTCTCTGATGTGGCTGTTGCGCCTGCCCTCGAGCTGGAACAGACTCAGTATCTCCAGACTGCGGCGGCGGGCTTCATCCCCGGGTATGGAAAAGTAGCGGGCAAAGGTGGTCAGGTTCTGAAGTACCGTCAGGTCCTCGTCCAGGTTATCAATCTGGGGCACTACCCCCAGCATCGCTTTTATCTGGCGCGAGTGCATTCTCAGGTCTTTACCTGTGATGTGGATATCGCCTGCGGTAGGCGGTGAGACGGCGGTTATCATCCTGATAAGGGTGGTCTTACCGGCGCCATTAGGCCCCAGCAAACCGAAACACTCATTCTCCGCTATCTCCAGGTTAACGTCGTCTACCGCCACCAGGTCGCTAAATTTCTTGGTCAGGTGTTGTGTCACAATGACAGCCATCGACATTCACCGGTTGTTGGCAATAATCCGCAGTTAATCCTACCAGTTGCCGAACCTGCGGTCAATGAGTTTCTGCTACCATTACTGAAATATTTACCGGTCAACTACCGGGTACCGCCCTGAATTTCCCTGAAAACAGTTGAAACAGGGTAGTTGCAGACCCGGGCGGGCCTAAAATAGATTCCCTGCCCGCGCTGAGTCAGGTTGACATACTGAGAAGCGGGATATTATAACATAGGTAATGATGGAAGGTAGATGTCCAAAGTGTGGCTATCGTACTGTTGGCTGGGCATTACGCTTTCCCAGGAATCAGACCTGTTCAGTATGCGGGGCGGCGCTGGAGATCTTTGAGGATGGCAAGAAAGTCTCCGAAGGGTACTCACCATTTACCGCGGAAAAGTATTTCTTGGGTCGTCCCCACAACGTGCCTTCTCCCGGAGATGATGCAGAAGAAAGCGAGTCTTAAAGACAGCACCGGTTCTATATCCCCAGATCTTCCCCGACGATTACCAGCTCGATACGCGGCGTGATCTGGTATTCAACGATTACCGTGTAGCAGCAAATACGCCGCGGGTGACGGCAGTCAGCGCAAGTTCCGGTAATGGCGCAGGGAGGGGTGTCCATTTCATGCTTGATGTGATGGCGGTAGGCATTCAGCGGGGCGGCCACCTCTTTTACCCGTGCCAGGGCTTCCTCTAAATTAGCCACGATTTTATTGATACCGGCCACGGCGATAACCTTCTTGGGGCCGAAGATGAGACCGCTGGCCCGGTTCCCCGTCCGGTCCGTGTTGACGATTTTACCATCCACGGTAATCGCGTTCAGTCCGGTGAGAAAGTAGTCAGTAGCCAGGGCCTGCTTCCCGGTCTCAATCAGGTCCCGGAAGGTATCCGGCATACAGTCCTCTCCATCCTTGCGGAAAGGGTCAAAGACCTGATGGCTGCCCCTCTTCTCCAGTTCATCGAGGATGCCTATCTGGGAGAGGGTTACCGAGTCGCCCGCGCCGATGGTGACCCCCGGCGGGATCATCTCCAGTATTTTCTGCAAGGCCTCATCGCGGTCCGGGCAGTAGTGCCCCGGGATGTTATGCTTTTCCATGGCGGTAAGGCAGCGCCGGGCCAGTTTCTCTTTAAACCAGGCTTCTTCCCGGCTCATATCAGTCTCAATAGTCATGGCTAATCCCCCTGTCAATTCTGCGTGGCGTCCCTTGATTTTAACGGGCGCTAATATGGCTGTCAAGCAGCGGGTTAAGCCTCTCGTTGACTCTCCCGGGGTAAAGAGTCATCCGTCTGTGACAGTCGCAATAGCTCCCGCGCTCATTTAATGTTATCATATACTAATATCGCGCTTTAAAAATCGCTATCTCTGATTTACATCATGGGAGGGATATTATGCCATACGGGTATGAAATAAATGACCTGGCCAAGGAAGAATCCTGGCGCATGTTCCGCATCATCGGCGAGCTGGTGGAGGGTTTTGATACCCTGAACGGCATCGAACCGGCCGTGACCGTCTATGGTTCCGCCCGGCTCTCCCCCGATGATAAACTGTACGCCGAGACTGAGGAAATCGCCTGTAAACTGGGCGGAGCCGGTTTTTCGATAATAACCGGCGGCGGGCCGGGTGTCATGGAAGCCGCCAACAAGGGCGCGCTCAATGCCGGCGTTACCTCCGTCGGCCTTAATATTGAACTGCCTGAGGAGCAGACCTGCAATGCCTATGCCAACAAGACGATAACCTTTCACCACTTTTTTGTGCGCAAAGTAATGCTGGTAAAGTATGCCATCGCCTTTGTCATCATGCCCGGCGGACTGGGAACGCTCGATGAGCTGTCCGAAGTATTAACCCTGATGCAAACCCTTAAAATCAAGCCGTTTCCGGTAATACTGTACAATAATGAATTCTGGGGAGGGCTGCTGGATTGGATACGCAGTTCTGTCCTGTCCAAAAAGTTTATTTCCGAAGAAGACTTGAACCTGCTGCGGGTTTGTGACCACCCCGATGAGGTCGTCGAAGTGGTACAGAACTGGTACCGGAAACATGAGGTTAGCGGCAGCAAGGCGCTGTCTGAATAGACCCGCCACGCCCCCGCCATAGCCAGCCCCGGGATAAAACCTGCGGCGGATATCGCCGGATTTCAGATGGTGGCGACCCCGGGGGGATTCGAACCCCCGATCTCCACCGTGACAGGGTGGCATGTTAGACCGCTACACCACGGGGCCTTAATAACCTGAGTGATTGGAAACCAAAGCTGTCCCTTTGCTATCAAAGTCTAGCAGTGGACGGCACACTGTGTCAAACTAATTCTACGCCTCTGGCAAGAACCCTGACCTGCGTACCCGGTTCACCCCGTCTCTTTCAGACTCCGGCTAATTCTTTACCGGCCTCCAGCAGCCTGGTCAACCGGGAAGGCGAACCGCTTTCCGCGTAGATACGCAGTAACGGCTCAGTCCCGGAAAACCGGATAAGCAGCCAGGTATTGTCCTCCAGAAGATAACGAAAGCCATCACCGGTTTCAAACTTAGCCACCCTGACCCCGGCTATCTGCTCCGGCTGGCGCTCCAGCCGCCCGGCAATCGCCTGGCGCCGGTCTCCGGGAAACTCGACGTCAATACGCTGATAATAGTGAGCGCCAACCTTGCTGTAGAGATAATCAATAAGCTTCGAAGGGGTCTTTCCGGTTCTCACTATCATGTCCAGGAAGTAGAGATTGGCCAGGATGCCATCCCTTTCCAGCACATGACCCCGGAAGCCGTAGCCGCCGCTTTCCTCGCCCCCCGCCAGCGCATCGTGCGCCATCATCATCGGCGCCACGTATTTGAAACCCACCTGAGTCTCATATACCGGCACCTTAAATATTTCCCCCAGACGGTAGATCATGCTGGTCGTCGTTATCGTCTTGACCAGGGGGCCGCGCTCACCGCGCACCTCCAGCAGGTACAGGCAGAGCAGGGCAAAGACCTGGAGCTGGGTCAGGAATACTCCCTTCTCATCAGTGACGCCCATGCGGTCGGCATCGCCATCGGTCGCCAGGCCGACACTCGCGCCCTCTCCCCTGACCGCCGCCGATAGCCGGGCAAGGTTCGGGGCGATCGGTTCCGGCTGCTGCATATCGGGAAACAGCGGGTTACGCTCGCCGTGTATCTCCACCAGCTCGATATTGCCCCCGCCCAGCAGCTCCTTGAGATATCCGGCGCCGGCCCCGTACATGGAGTCCACCACGACTTTCAGCTTCGCCCGGCGCAACTCCGGCAGGTCAATCAGCCTCTCTATCTGGCGGAAATAGATAGGAGCCAGGTCCAGGTATTCCGCCAGCCCTTTATTCAGGGCTTCGGTCAGCGGCATCCGGGCAACTTCTCCCGTGGCCCAGACGCGGGCTGCATTCTTCTCCAACTCGGCGATGACCTCCGTAGGAGCGCTGGAGCCGGTCTCCGATTTATACTTGAAGCCGTTCCAGATGGCCGGATTGTGGCTGGCGGTGATGACCACCGCCCCACCGGCCTTTTGGGTTAAAGTGGCATAGCTGATTACCGGCGTCGGCGCTGTACTGGTGGAAAGGTAAGCCTTTATCCCGTTGGCGGCCGCCACTTCAGCCACCGCCGCCGCGAAGTC
>JAUYMF010000067.1 GCA_030698765.1 Dehalococcoidales bacterium | reverse complement strand
GCCATTCCGCCACTTCGGCAAGCACCAATTAACTCTAGCTTATTTACCATTATTCGTCAACCCGCCCACCGCTAAATTGACCGGGACCAGTAATTCCGTTTAATATATAAACTGGTCATCACTAAAACTAAAGGGGGGCCTATTGTACCAAAAAAGTGTACTGGATAACGGCCTGCGTGTTATTAGCAGCACTATGCCTCATACCCGGTCAGTATCAGTCTATCTCCTTTTTGGAACCGGTTCCAGGCACGAGATTGAAACTCAAGCTGGTATTTCACATTTTATCGAGCACCTGTGCTTTAAGGGCACTCCCAAACGAACTACCGCCAAAGATATTTCGGAGGCAATAGCGGGGGTGGGGGGAATCCTTAACGGCGGCACTGATAAGGAACTAACCCTTTACTGGTGTAAAGTAGCCCAACCCCACTTCCAACTGGCCCTGGACGTGATCACGGACATGGTGCTCCATTCCAGGTTTGACCCCGCAGATATCGAGAAAGAGCGCCAGGTCATCATCGAAGAAATCAACATGAGCAAGGACACCCCGGCACAGCAGGTCAATCTGCTGATTGATGAACTTTTATGGCCGGGACATCCTCTGGGACGTGACATCGCCGGCAGCAAGGAAACAATGGCTGCCATCTCCAGGGAAATGCTCCTTGACTACCATAGAAAAAAATATCTGCCCGGCAACGCCGTAGTTGCTATTGCCGGCAATATAACGCATCAGGAAGCCGTAACTGCGGTAAGCCAGTCCGTAGCTGAGTGGAGCAACCGGCAATCTCACCTTGAATATTCCGCTTATCAGGAACAACCGAACCCACGTTTACAGGTGGAGCAAAGAGACACGGAGCAAGCCCACCTGTGCCTGGCACTGCCCGGACTGTCCCTGCTCCACCCTGAACGCTTCGCTCTTGACCTGCTCAATACCGTCCTCGGGGAGGGGATGAGCAGTCGCCTTTTTACTGAAATACGGGACAATCTGGGACTTGCTTACAGTATTAACAGCTATACAGACCATTTCCTTGATTCCGGATCGGTGATTGTCTACGCCGGAGTAGAGCCGAAAAACCTGGAAGCAGTTATCAAAGCAATTACCAGAGAGCTTTCCCGCCTCAAGGAGACAATCTCTGATACCGAACTGCATAAAGCTAAGGAGCTTGCCAAGGGACGTATGCTATTACGCATGGAGGATACCCGCAATGTTGCCGGCTGGATGGGCGGTCAGGAGATTCTTATGAATCGCATCCTCAGTCCGGAGCAGGTAATCTCAATTATTGACAACATCACGGCTGACAAGCTCAATCAATTAGCCCGGGAACTGATGGTCAGTGAGCGACTGCGCCTGGCGGTAGTCGGCCCCGTCACTGATAACGCGCCACTGGAAGCTCTATTGAACTTATAAGATAAACCTTACTTCGACCAGTCGGCAACAAAAAAGAGCCACAGCCCGCGGGCTGTGGCTCTTTGCATTCACTCGGAAGAGGGAATGATTAATACATGCCCTCCATTCCACCCATACCACCCATACCACCCGGCGGCATGGCCGGCGCTTTATCCTTTTCCGGCGCATCAGTTACCAGAGCTTCGGTAATCAGCACCATTGCCGCAATACTGGCCGCGTTCTCCAGGCTGGACCTGACCACCTTGGTCGGGTCAATGATACCCCTGGCTACCATATCGCCAAACTCGTCAGCAGCCGCATCATAACCAACGCCGGGCGGGCTCTTCTTAACCGCATCCATAATCACCGAGCCATCTTTACCAGCGTTCTCCGCAATCCAGCGAATTGGCTCCGCCACTGCCTTTCTGATAATATCGACACCCGTAGCCTCGTCACCGCTGAGCTTTAGCTTGTCCAGGACGGGCAGAGAATTGAGCAGGGCGACCCCGCCACCGGGCAGAATACCCTCTTCCACCGCCGCCCTGGTCGCTGACAGGGCATCCTCAACCCGGTGTTTCCTTTCTTTAAGTTCAACTTCAGTAGCCGCGCCCACTTTGATGACCGCCACTCCGCCGGCCAGCTTGGCCTGCCTTTCCTGAAGTTTCTCCCGGTCAAAATCGGAGGTTGTTTCTTCAATCTGGGCTTTAATCTGCTTTATCCGCGCCTGAATGGCTTCATCCGAGCCTTTCCCCTCGACGATGGTGGTATTGTCCTTGTCGACGGTAACCCGCCGAGCTTGACCCAAGTCTTCTATGGTAACCGAGTCCAGTTTACGTCCTATCTCTTCTGAGATTATCTGACCGCCGGTAATGATAGCCATATCTTCCAGCATCGCCTTACGCCGGTCACCAAAACCGGGCGCCTTAACGGCGATAACGTTAATGGTACCCCGCAGCTTGTTAACTACCAGAGTCGCCAGGGCTTCACCATCAACATCCTCGGCAATAATCAGCAGATTTTTTGACGCCTGCAGGATTTTCTCCAGCGCGGGCAGAAGGTCAGATACCGCCGAGATTTTCTTGTCCGTTATCAGGATATAGGGGTCTTCAATCACGGCTTCCATCCGCTCCGCATTAGTGATGAAATACGGACTGATATAGCCGCGGTCAAACTGCATGCCCTCTACATATTCCGTTTCATAGCGGGTGCCTTTAGACTCCTCAACCGTGATAACGCCATCCTTGCCGACTTTTTCCATCACCTCAGCAATTAAATTACCAATTTCCTTGTCCTTGGCGGTAATGGTGCCGACCTGGGCAATCTGCTCCTTACCCTTCACCTCGGTAGATACTCGCTTAAGCTCTGCAATAATCGCCTGTGTTGCCTGCTCAACACCCTTCTTAAGGGCCAGAGGTTCGGCTCCAGCAGCGATATTCTTAAATCCTTGAGTAATAATAGCGTGAGCCAGAACTGTTGAAGTCGTCGTACCGTCACCACAGGCATCATTGGTCTTGGTGGCGGCTTCCTTGACCAGCTGTACCCCCATGTTCTCCAGGGGGTCAGGAAGCTCGATCTCCTTGGCGATAGTAACCCCGTCATCAATCACTGACGGCGCACCCCATTTCTTATCCAGCGCCACGGGGTGGCCTTTAGGCCCCAGGGTCACTTTGACCGCGTCAGCCAGGGTGTCTATCCCTTTCTTCAGGGCACGCCTGACATCTTCACCAAATATAATCTGTTTTGCCATTCATATCCTCCTTACCTTTATTCAATAAGGTTACTTAGTTTTTTTAGCTAAGATATCGCTCTCGCGTAAAATCATTACCTCTTCACCATCGACCTTGATCTCAGTACCTCCGTAGCGGGCATAAAGCACGATATCCCCCACCTTAACATCCATGGCTATCCGGTTCCCATCTTCGGATAATCTCCCCGGACCAACCGCCAGGACCTCTCCTTCCTGAGGTTTCTCTTTGACCGTATCGGGTAATACAATCCCTCCCTTGGTCACCTCCTCCCTTTCAATAGGCTTGACCACCAGGCGGTCAGCCAACGGCTCAAGTTTAATTGCCATTCTAGTCCTCCTTCATAATAAGTTTAATCGCCAGCCGTGCAGGCAATTGATTAGCACTCTCACCCTTAGACTGCTAATCTTTATAATAGCGCAGAGTAGCTCAGGGCTGCAACCTAGCGGGTGTATATCTACAGACAGCTACGGTGATTAAGACGCATTGGTAAAGATTAAGTGAACTCGAATAACCCTATTATCTTTAAAATACTCGCCTCACTGCTCAGATTGTAATCAAGTAACCGGGTTGAAGCAGTCTTGCTGGACTGCTATAATCTAGCGATGATTATTGACTTTCACACCCATATCTTCCCCCCCCGGATAAAGAAGAACCGCAGCCATTATGTTAACAGTGACGCCTGTTTTGCCATCATGTATTCTTCCCCTGACGCCAGGATGGCCACCGCCGATGAACTCATCGCCAGTATGGATAAAGACGGCATTGATATTTCAGTAGTGCTCAATATCGGCTGGACAACCCACGAGCTATGTGTCGAGACTAATGACTACATACTGGAAGCCATCGCGCGCTATCCGGAACGCCTGGCAGGATTCTGCTCAGTCCAATTACGGTCACTTGACGCTGCCCTAGCTGAGATTGAGCGTTGCGTCCGGGGTGGGATAAGCGGAGTGGGTGAGATGAGACCGGACATACAGCTACTTGACTTCCGGGATATTGAACTGATGCAACCATTTGCTGAGATGATGCGCAAACATAACCTGATACTGCTGACTCACGCCTCTGAGCCGGTAGGACATCAGTACCCGGGCAAGGGCAGCATTACCCCGGAGGTACTCTATCCCCTCATCACCGGTTTTCCGGAGCTAACCATTGTTTGCGCCCACTGGGGTGGAGGTTTACCATTCTATGCCCTGATGCCGGAGGTGAAAAGAGAAATGAGTCATGTTTTTTTTGACACGGCGGCTTCGCCTTTTCTTTACAACCCCCAGGTATATAAGCAGGTCATCCAGATGGTAGGAGCGGATAAGATCCTTTTCGGCAGCGACTACCCTTTGCTCAGACCGGACCGTCTGCTCAAAGAAATCCGTGCCCTGGACTTACCCGAAGAAACAGAACACCAGATATTATCAGGCAATGCCCGGAAGTTACTTAAACTCAAAAGTAATGCGGTC
>JAUYMF010000066.1 GCA_030698765.1 Dehalococcoidales bacterium | reverse complement strand
CGTCTGGGCTAACTTCAATATGAATGACTTCGACATGAGCGATTTCGACATGAGCGACTTCGATATGAGTGATTTCGACATGAGCGATTTCGACATGAGCGATTTCGACATGAGCGACTTCGACATGAGCGACTTTGACATGAGTGATTTCGACATGAGCGACTTCGATATGAGCGACTTCGATATGAGTCCGCTTTCCGTCCTGTCCTTTACCGGAGCGGACGGCAGTGCTACTAGCGGAACGGATATCAGTGTTTCCGAGCTTGGTCTGGATAGTATCCTTGATGGGAACACCAAGATAATAGGATTCTCGGCAAACCGCGGTCTGAAAAATGAGGTTCTCCTCAGTCACGTTGCACATAACGGAATACGGATTTTCGCTGTGGTTATCGGCTCCAACGGAATTTTCAGTACGGAACCCTATGAGCTCCAGATTGAGACTTCGATACCCAAGCCAATCAACATTAGTGGTGAATCACTGGTTTCATCTGACCAGCAGACATCTGACACCGAAGAGATAAGTACGCAAAGCGGTTCTCCGTTGACTTTGTTCGTCACTCAGCGTCAGCGGATAGAAGCTCTTTACGGCATAGATGAATGGAATTCTATGGCGGCAGATCTCCAGGCTCTGGCGGCGCACTCCGCCGTTCGGGGCGATATTATTTCGGTACCCAGCGACATCTATGTCGGATGGGATACTCAGCCTGCCAGCATTGTAGAAGTAAATAACGTTTCGTCTGCCATCAGGACGATAATACGGGATTACCTTGCCAGCCATACTACCATAGAGTATGTCGTCCTCGTAGGCAGCGATGAGGTTATTCCGCACCGCCGTGTTCCTGACGAGACCAAGTTCAATGAGCGCTTCTACGCGTTGAACTCGTATCTTAAGTGGGGGTCACCGCTGCTGTTCAGTATGCTGGGTGGCTACAACCTTAGCGATGACTACTATGTGGATAAACAACCAACTGCCTGGCAGGGACGGGCGCTCTATATACCTGATATTCCCATCGGCCGCCTGGTGGAAACACCTCAAGAGATAAGCAAAGCCGCTCTTACCTTCCTGGATCCCGCCGTCGATGGCGTGCTCAGCCCTGAAACGGCTCTGGTCACTGGCTACGACTTCTTTAACGATGGCGCTGAACTGACCGCAGATTTCCTTGATGACGCGGTGGCGACTACGCGCGCCATAGATTCCAACTGGGACCGCGGTTTCCTGCTCAGCGAGTTCCTGGGGCAGAACGGAAGCTCGGCTCCGGACATAACGTCTCTGAATGCGCACTTTACTCACTATGCAGCCCTGAGTGAGCGCGGGTTCGTCCAGGGCATCGGCGACTTCCTCAGCAGCGTCGATGTTGCTCAGGCCGCTGGCGAGCCAACGGCATTATTCCATCGGCTGGTTTTCTCTATCGGTTGTCACGCTGGACTGAACGTGCCTGCAAATAGCTCACAGGATGTCGATGCCGGATTGGGTATCGACCCGGGACTGGATTTTGTTCAGGCTATGGCACAGCAACAGGCTATATATGTTGCCAGCACCGGTTTCGGTATCGGAGATGATGCAGGAATTGGCGGAACGGAAAGATTGCTGACCATCTTTGCTGAAAATCTTATCCACAGTGATGTCCCGGCCGGTAAAGCCCTGTTGGATGCTAAAAGGACATACCTGAGCAGCCTGAGCGCGATGACGGTATTCGATGAGAAATCATCAATTCAAACCACTTTCTACGGTCTGCCGATGTATCGGCTAAACGTTGATGCTGTCAGCGCCAGTACTACGACTGCCGGTACCGGTTCCGGCAGTTTCAGCGCTGCCAGTACCCAGTTCCAAAGCTCGAGCACAGTTACCGTTAACGAGGGTACGGACTATGTCCGGCAGGAAGTAAATACTGTTAACGGCACGTACTTCACAGCAGATGGTGATGCCCAGGCTACTGCCGGTAGAGCTATTCAACCCCGCATGGTTATTCCTCTGGGAGAGGGCGGAACGAGTCCGGTACACGGTGTGCTGCTTAGCGGCGGGACTTTCATTACCGAAAGTAGTTCCCCCAACTTTGACCCTGTAATTGCGCGTCCGACAGTTGAATGGGAAGCAAACCCGAATGAACCGCAGATTTATCTACCGTCTTTCTGGCCGGCAGAGATTGCCAAGGTCAATAGCCTGCAAACAGGCGATGGACTTTTACAGACACTGGTAGTAATACCGGGACAATTCCGTGCCGAAAACTTAAACGGGGGCATAGTCACAGGTACGCAGCGTTTGTATGACACTCTTACCTTTGAGCTCCTGAATTCCAGTTCCACCGACTGGCAACCGCCTGTCATAAGTGGTATAGAACTCCAGCAGACGGATGTCGGTGTCGTCGTTACCATAGATGCCAGCGATGCCAGCGGTATTCAGCAGGTAGTCGTACTTCAGATTGGCAACGGTACCATTACTTCTACTTCGAGTAACAGCCTGACGATTACATTAACCGGGTACGCCGAAGGCGATGCTATCGTGATACAGGTAGTGGACGGAGCCGGTAACATTGCTGCGGCTACCGGTAAAGGCGCTAATTTGAGCATCGTCCAGGTGGAGACGGTACCTGAGATAACGGTTGATGAAAATCGGACTGTTACCCTCCAGGCTACACTGCCTGACTTCGCTAACCTCACTTCACCTGTATTCTACGTCTGGGATTTTGGAGATGGTAATGTAGTCAGTGGTAAAACAACCAACGGAACGATTACCGTACAGCATATCTATCCCGATGATAACCCGATCGGCACACCGTCGGACCAGTACCAGACCAAGGTGAAAGTGACCGACTCGAATGGAGGCATCGGTACGGCGTTTACCACGGTCACTGTCTTGGATATAGCTCCGGACGTAACCATTACTTCGGTAACATCACCGATTAACGAGAATGGCATTACGGACCTGAGTGGCTCGTTTACCGATTTCAGTCTTCTCGATACGCATACCGCGCAGGTTGACTGGGGTGACGGAATGGTCGAAGCATTGCCTGTCACGCAGGGTGCGGGTTCCGGTACATTCACGGCATCGCACCAATACCTGGATGATAACCCGAGCAATACGTCATCGGATAACTATACGATTACCGTATGGGTAACCGATGACGATACCGTAACAGGAAATGCAACCGCTGTGGTATCCGTTAACAATCTAAATCCGACAGTGGAAGCTGGCGTTGACAAGACAGCTAACGAAGGTGATACCGTATCCCTTGACCCGGCACAGTTCAACGATACCGGCACTGAAGATACGCATACTGCGGTTAATGACTGGGGTGACGGTACCACTTCGGACGGTAATGTTACTGAGACCAATGGTTCAGGAACCGTTTCGGGAAGCAGTCACGTCTATGCCGACAACGGCGTTTACACTGCAACGGTAACCGTCGATGATGATGATTTTGGTTCCGGTTCTGATACCCTGAAAGTAACAGTCAACAATGTTGCTCCGACTGTAGGAGCAATCGATGCGCCGACGGTTGCGCAGGTCAATAATGAAATGAACGCCAGCGCCGCCTTTACAGACCCCGGCATACTCGATACGCATACGGCGGTTTGGGACTGGGGTGACGGCACCAGTTCGATTGGCGATGTTAGCGAGACCAACGGCAGCGGTACCGTAACCGGCAGCCATATCTACACCAGACTCGGTACCTTTACCGTTACCCTTACGGTGACGGATAAAGACGGTGGAGTTGGTCAGTCGGTATTCCAGTATATCAACGTGCACGCCTGGGATCCCGAGGGCGATTCACCAAGCCCGGATGGTGACCTGATCAGTGGTTTCATATCGAATAACTCCACCACTATGACTATCAGTCTGCGCGTATCTGGAAATATCACCGACCAGTTCCAGTATCGAGTTTACCTGGATTTAAGCGGAGGTCTTCCACTCCTTATAAAATATCATGACGGTAAGCTCACCGGACTATCCAGCCTTCAGGCAGTCGTAAATGGTAACGAATTGACCTTCAGCTTCAGCCTGAGTGATATAGGCAAGATTAGCGGTGATTCCATAGCGGTGTCTATGGAGACTCAGGCGGGTATAAAGGCAACCGCATCAGCGGGTAAAGCCGATTATATGCCTGATGCCGGAACTTTTAGATACATAATACGTTAGCCGGGAGAAATATTGAGACTACCACCATATGGTTCCCGCCATTCACAATGAATACGGGTGGGAACCATATGGTATTTATCCGTAACTTACTGATGGATTTCGGGTCATTTAAAAGGAGGGGATATGAAGAATAAATCCCTTGTCTATCTGGTGTCCGTGTTGGTGGCTTTATCGACGCTATTCTATGGTGCTTGCGGAGGACAGCCCGCCCCTGCCAAGTCTGTTCCTCAGGTGCTCAGAGTTAATATCGGCGGCGAACCGGCTACCATCGACCCTAACCTGGCTAATGTTGCCAACGAGAGGACCGTTATCTTGCAGGTGTTCGATGGGCTGCTGGGCTTTGACCAGGACCTTACTCTGAAACCGGTGGTTGCCACCGAAATCCCGACTGTAGCCAACAACGGGATATCCGCCGACGGCAAGACCTACACCTTTAAATTGCGTAACGATGTTACCTGGAGCGATGGCGAGGAAGTTACCGCGGCGGATTTCGAATACAGTATTAAGCGTATGTTGAGTCCGGCCCTGGCAGCGAAGTACGCCTCTTTCTATTTTGATATCGCCGGCGCCAAAGACTATAACAAGTCCGGGGAGCAGGATACCGCTACCCAGGAGAATCTCAGGGATGCCGTGGGAGTTAAAGCCCTGGATGCTCGGACCCTTCAGATTACACTGGCTCAACCCCGCCCCACCTTCCTCCAGTTGATGGCGCTGTGGCCCGTTTTCCCTCTGCGAGAGGATATCATCACTCAGTATGGAGATAGCTGGACGGAAGCGCCGAATTACATCGGTAATGGTCCCTTCATGCTCAGTGAATGGGTGCATCAGGACCATATAACCCTTGTACCCAATCCGAATTACTGGGGAGTTAAACCTAAACTGACCGAAATCCAGCTTAAGATGATTACCGATGTCAATGCTGAAATAGCCGCCTACCGGAATAACGAGCTTGAGATGAGCAATGTTCCTCCGGGTACGGAGAAAGCGACCCTTGCCGACCCGACACTGAGTCAGCAGATTGTGCGTTATGCCGAACTCAGGACTTACGCCTTCTTTTTCAATGTCCAATCGCCTCCTTTCGATAACCTGAAACTGCGTCAGGCAATAGCCACTGCTATCGACCGTGTCTCTTTTGTGGACAAGGTCAGAGATGGAGTTGGAGAGCCGGCTTATAGCTGGGTTCCACCCGGTATGCCCGGATACGACCCCAATCTGGGAAAGGAGTATGAGTTTGACCTAGCTAAGGCGAAACAGCTTCTGGCTGAGGCAGGCTATCAGGATGTCAGCAAGCTGCCGGAACTCAAGTTCCAGTATGCCGATACCGGCGGCAACAGACTCATCGCCGAGTTCCTTCAGGGACAGTTGAAAGACGGCCTGGGGATAAATATCGCTCTTGAACCAATGGAACCGCGAGCTTTTGTTCAGCTATTCCTTGGAGGTGGACATAATATGATATGGATTTCCTGGGGGGCTGATTATCCTGACCCGGATAACTTCCTGCCAGGACTGTTCGGCACGGGAGAGGGTAATAACCTCAGCAAATACAGCAACCCGCAGTTCGATGCCCTCGCTGAACAGGCTAAGTCGGAATTGGATAATACCAAACGAATTAGAGCTTGGGGTGACGCTCAAGAGATGATAATGGCTGATGTTCCGATTATTCCGGTGTACTACCGGGAAAGATTCATCCTTTCCAAGCCTGAAGTGAAGGGACTCAAGAGTACCGGTATGGACGGCCGGGTTGCCGGAGACCTGTTCCTGAGGGAAGTCTATATTGGGGAATAAACAGCTGCAATAAATTTATGCTTAGATTGGACTCGGTGGGTTAAACTTAATCCGCCGAGTCCTCTGGTTTTTAGGAATATGCGTAAATACTTAATACAGCGTTTTTTATGGCTTATCCTCGTCCTCTTCGTGGTTGCCTTCATTACTTTCTCTCTGATGCACCTGGTGCCCGGAGGTCCCTGGGACCAGGAGAAGCAGCTCGATCCCCAGGTGGTGGCCAATCTGAACCAGAAATACGGCCTGGACAAGCCATTTTTCGTCCAGTTCGGCAATTTTATCTGGGGTGCCCTGCGCGGTGACCTCGGAGTTTCATATTCTTACCAGAACCGGGGAGTTACCCAGATATTGCTAGAGGGTCTGCCCAAAACAGCCACGCTGGGCTTTACCGCCTTTATCATTGCCTTGCTCATCGGAATTCCGCTGGGAACGGCGGCCGCCCTCAGGCAAAACTCAATCGTTGATTATACTTCAGTCTTGATTTCCACCATCTTCGTCAGTATACCGGGGTTCGTCCTGGGTATTCTTTTGATGATATTGTTCTCGGTAGTGCTCCACTGGCTGCCGACCGGCGGATGGGGTGACATCCGCCAGATTATTATGCCCGCTTTCGCTCTGGCAGCCTTACCCGCCGCTTATACCGCCCGGATTATGAGGGCGAGTATGCTTGACGTGGTACACCAGGACTATATCCGCACCGCCCG
>JAUYMF010000065.1 GCA_030698765.1 Dehalococcoidales bacterium | reverse complement strand
AGATAGCCCAGACCGACATCATCAAGAAAGCCCAGACGAGCTTGAATCTCCTTGAGCACCTGGTGGGCTATCAACTGCTCACGTTCGCGGAGAATCGATTCGCGGCCGTTACCGCCGAGACCGGCCGCCCACTCCAGCGCTTGGTTAACTGACATCGAGCTAACATCGACGATGTTCCGCCCGTCTATTTTTACCGCCAGAGACTCCGGTTTGAGCCGTTTCCCATGGCAGACAGGACAGGGCGTCGCCATCATATAGCGCCCGATCTCACTCCGGGTACGCTCCGACTGCGTGTCCTGGCTGAGGCGCTCCAGATAAGGAATCACCCCCTCATAGCCGGTAAAACGCTCCCTGACCCGGCCGTAACGGCTGCGGTGCTTGACCAGTTCCCCTTCTTCTCCGTAAAGCACCAGCTTGAAGTTTTGCTCACTTAAGTCCTTAACCGGCGTATCAAGGGAGAAACCATGGCGCCGCGCCAAATGCCCCAGTTCATGAGTATGCCAGGACAGCCACCACCCCGGATGAATCGCCCCCTGGGCTATAGAGAGTTCCTTATTGGGAATAATCATTTCGGGGTCTATCTCCAGCTTGACCCCTAACCCGGTACAGGCCGGACAGGCACCGTGAGGACTGTTAAAACTGAAGGAACGGGGCTCTATCTCCCCCAGGCTGATCCCGCAATAGACACAGGCAAAATGCTCCGAGAACATCATCTCTTCGCCATCTATAGCCGAGACCAGCACCACTCCGTAACCTAATTTGAGAGCCGTCTCCACCGAATCGGCGATGCGACTCTGGTTACCGTCCTGACCGACGATTAATCTATCAACCACTACCTCGATAGAGTGTTTTTTATTCTTATCCAGCCGGAATTCCCCGGACAGGTCAGAGATGTTCCCGTCAACTCTCACCCTGATATAACCCGTTTTGCGCAGGTCATCAAAAAGGGCCTGGTATTCACCCTTACGGTCTCTGACCAGCGGCGCCATAATCATAATCCGGCTGCCGTCCGGGATATTCTGAATAGCATCAACAATCTGCTGGACTGTCTGGCTGGCAATCTCCCTTCCGCACTGAGGGCAGTGGGGATGACCGACACGGGCAAAGAGCAGCCTCAGGTAATCATAGACCTCGGTCACCGTACCCATGGTGGAACGCGGGTTTCGACTCGGCCCTTTCTGGTCAATGGAAATAGCCGGGCTCAAACCTTCAATGTAGTCAACCTCGGGCTTCTCCATTCTGCCCAGGAACTGGCGGGCATAAGCCGACAGAGATTCCACGTAGCGGCGCTGCCCTTCAGCGTAAATAGTGTCAAAAGCCAGCGAGCTTTTACCCGAACCGGAAACTCCGGTAATGACCACCAGCTTGTCCCGCGGGATAACCACATCAATGTTTTTCAGGTTGTGCTCGCAGGCACCCTTAACAATTATGGAATCTAATGGCATGCGTTTCTCTCCACCCGAATTCTATTGTATCACCTGACACTCAAGCGCAACAAGCCGGTTCCCTATGACCGTTTTTTGCCCTGACCCTCACATCGTCTGAAAATCCCCCTTACTCCCCCTTTTGCAAAGGGGGAAAACTTAAAATGGTTTGGGGGGTGTATCAGGGGTGTCCAAGAGGGGCGAAGCCCCTCTTCCTAAGTCTCCTTCCTCCTTCCCGGTGGGAAGGGGGATAAAGGGGGATGGGGTTAACCATCCTGATGTAAAAGGCATTAATTTAAACAAACGTAACCATAAGCCGGGTGATAGCGCTTGCTTTCAAGGTAGAATAATGCCAAAATATTACTATTGGGGGGCCAACAGTGAAAAGTAATGGAAGGCTGCTTGAAGTAGACAATCTGCGCATGTATTTCCCGGTAAAGAGCGGGCCTCTGCGCAGAAAGGTAGCTGACCTCAAGGCGGTAGATGGAGTCAGCTTCCACATCAACCGGGGGGAGACGCTGGGGCTGGTGGGTGAAAGCGGCTGCGGTAAGACTACCACCGGACGCAGTATATTGCGACTCTACAAAATCACCGCGGGCAGGGTGTTTTATGAAGGGAAAGACCTTGCCAGGCTCAGCAGCGGCCAGATGAGAAAACTGCGGCGGGAGATGCAGATAATCTTCGAGAACCCGGGCAGCACACTGGACCCCTGCATGTACGTGGGGGACATCGTCGCGGAGCCGATGCTATTGCATAACCTGGCCAGCGAACAGGAAAGCAGAGAAAAAGTCGATGAGCTGCTCCGGATGGTAGGCATCGAGCCGCGCATGGCAGTAAACCGGCACCCCAACGAATTCAGTGGCGGGGAGAGACAGCGCATCGAGATTGCCAGAGTCCTCTCTCTGCAACCCGATTTCATCGTGCTGGACAACCCGGTGGCGCAGCTGGATGTCTCCATTCAGGCGCAAATCGTTTCCATGCTGATGAAGCTCCAGACGGAGCGTAACCTGACCTACCTGTTTATTGCCCATGACCTGGCTGTAGTCCGTAATATCAGCGACCGGGTAATGGTAATGTATTCGGGCAAAATCATGGAAACGGCTGACATCGAAAAGCTTTTCGTGAACCCGCTCCATCCTTATACTCAAGCACTGCTCTCTGCCGTGCTGACCCCCGACCCGAAGGCGGAACGCGAACGCAAGGTGATCATCCTCCCCGGAGAAGCGCCCAGCGCCATCAATCCCCCCGCCGGTTGCCGTTTCCACCCCCGCTGTGACCGGGTGACGGACACCTGCCGGGAACAGGAACCGGCGCTGGAAAGCACCGGCAGCCAGCATTGGGTAGCCTGTCACCGTATCTAGCAGTGGCAGCGGGTTCCCCAACCGCTCAGTCACGCTAGTTCTCAATCAAGCTCAACCCCGCTTCTCCATCCTCCCCGGCATTGCCAAAGCCGGACAGACTGTTTACAATACGGTTTATTAAAGAGAAGGGGATTAACCATGTCCCGAACTTCGACACTGGTGCTGAGGGTCAGGGAGGCTGATGAGGCCGACTTCAATCAGCCGGTCATCCGAATCCACGAATCTAACAGACCGCAAAACATCAGATGGGGCGACCGGGTACAAATTTCCCTGGATAGAAAAAACTGGATCAGCTGTCAACCGCAACCCACCGGTGAAGCCGGCGCCGGAAAAATATATATCGGCATCCGGTTACGGGGAATACTGAACAAGGATACCATCGGGCTTCAGATAGCCCAACTGGAAGTACCCGCTACGCTCTATCTGCGCAAGGCGTTTTCGTGGAAAACCTCAGCATATTTCGCTGTCGGAGTCCTGCTGATAATCAGTGTTGTTTTGCTGATATTCTCCCGTTTTGATATTTTTTAGTACTTTGTTTCGTAATTGAGTTATCTTATACGCGTGCCTCTACCACTGAGCAGCGCCTTGTACAACGGGCTACCCCTCACCCCCGTATCAGGTACGGGGCAAGCTTTAATCCTCTCCCGCAAGGGGCGAGGAAATACGTAAATCTAATTGTGAAAGTAGGCACTATCAACCGCATTCCACACCCCGTCAGATTATGCTATACTGCCTATAATTATGCTAGCCAAGGTGATGAGTTGCGCCATAGTAGGGCTGGAAGGCGCTATCGTTGAGGTTGAGGCGGATATTTCTCCCGGGTTGCCCTCGTTCACCATTGTGGGCTTACCTGACGCCGCCGTGCAGGAAGCCAGGGAACGGGTCAGGGCAGCCATCCGTAACTCCGGCTGCACCTTCCCGATGAAGCGTATCGTCGTTAATCTTGCCCCGGCCGACCTCAAGAAAGCCGGGCCGGCTTATGATTTACCCATCGCCATCGGTATTCTCCTCAGCTCTGAGCAGGTATTCGCCGATACTTCCCAAATCCTGCTCCTCGGTGAGCTGTCACTGGATGGCAGCCTGCGCCATACCAACGGCGTACTGCCGATGGTTGCCCTGGCCCGCGAACAGGGGTTCAGCACCATCATTGTGCCTGAGGCAGATGCCGGAGAAGCCTCACTGATAGAAGGTATCAGTATCATCCCGGTCAGTTCCTTATCCCAGCTGGTCAGTTATCTGCGCGGAGAGATTCCGGCGCCGCAGTGCCAGCCTGAGCCGGTCATGGAATGCGTCCCCCCGGCTACGTCAATGACCGACCTGGCTTATATTAAGGGGCAGGAACACGTCAAACGGGCCTTAGAGGTAGCTACCGCCGGGGGACATAATCTGGTAATGTCAGGCCCGCCGGGTAGTGGCAAAACAATGCTGGCACGCTCATTACCATCAATACTGCCGCCGATGACCAGTGAAGAAGCCCTGGAAGTAACCAAGGTTTACAGCGTCAGCGGACTTCTGCCATCAGACACTCCTTTAATCAGACAACGCCCCTTCCGCTCCCCTCACTACACCATTTCCGGGGCCGGACTGGTAGGGGGCGGGCACTGGCCCCGTCCCGGCGAAATCAGCCTCAGCCACCGGGGAGTCCTCTTCCTTGACGAACTTCCTGAATTCGGACATTCACTGCTCGAAACACTGCGCCAGCCCCTGGAAGACAAGGTTATCACCATCAGCCGGGCACAGGGCAGTGTAAACTTTCCGGCCAACTTCATGCTGGTTGGAGCTATGAACCCGTGTCCCTGCGGCTATTACGGCGATCCTTTCCGGCAGTGCACCTGCTCCCCCGGCCTGGTCTCCAGATATCAGAGACGTATCAGCGGCCCGCTCATTGACCGGGTTGATATCTTCATTGAGGTGCCCCACATTGATTACGAGAAACTGGCGGATGATAAGCTGAGTGAGAAATCAGAAAGAGTCCAGAGCAGGGTTATCGCTGCCCGTACTCTGCAGCAGGAACGTTTTCACGGCACCAGAATCGCCTGTAATGCGGAAATGACGCCAACTGAAGTCAGAGAGTTTTGCCGGGTAGAAGAATCCGCCCAGAGCCTGCTCAAGATGGCGATGAAGCAGCTTTACCTTTCCGCCCGCGCCTTCCACCGGATACTCAAGCTGGCGCGGACAATCGCCGACCTGGAGAATGTTGATATCATCAAATCCCACCACCTGGCGGAAGCCATCCAGTACCGGCCGAGAACCGCAGTATAGCTCAAATTAGACAGAGAAAGGATAGCGTTAATCCTGGAAATTAGTGCTATTACGGTCAAGGTGAATGAAAAGATTTGAAAAACAGGTAATCGCTTACGCATCAGCCTGCCACGTATTAGACCATATTTTTGAGCTAACCTACGGAGTGGTCCTTATCGGCATCGCTCAGGAATTCGGCATCGGCCTTTTTGTCCTGGGGGTACTGGCCAATATCCTCGGATTCACCTTCGGCCTGGCAGCGTTACCGGCCGGGTTCCTGGCTGACCGTGTCGGCGAAAGGCGGTTGCTGGTATTTTTCTGCCTGGGCTCAGGCATCTCCTCTATCATCGTTGGCTTAGCCCCCAATGTTTACGTGCTGGGCGCAGCCCTGGCGCTTCTGGGACTAACTATAGGTATTTACCATCCGACAGGTTCCGCTTTTATCACCAGGTCAGTCGAGCGGCGGGGTATGGCTTTTGGTTATCATGGGATGGCCGGTAATCTGGGTGTTGCCATAGCGCCCTTCCTGGCGGGCATTATTGCCGCATCCATGGGCTGGCGAGCGCCCTATTTCATCTTTGCCATCCCCGCCCTGCTGCTGGCCGCCCTCATTTACGCCTTTTCACGGACTGAACTCCCGGTTATAGCGCAGAATACCGTCCAGGCTAATCCTGAGAAAGCAAACTCCCGCTCAATCGTCCTGCCGCTAATACTAATCTTCCTGGCCTCAATAACCAACGGCCTTGTTTATAAAGGACTGATCACCTTCCTGCCGGTATATTTCAGCCGGCGACTTCATTTCACTCTTTTCGACCTTGACACCATAGCGCTGGCCGGCTCTTTCACCACTATAGCCCTTATCTTTGGAGTCGCCGGGCAGCTTACCGGAGGTTACCTGTCAGAGCGCAAACGCCGCGAGGTTCTGGCCGTGATTGTCGCCATAGCGGCAACACCGCTGCTGCTGCTCATCGGGAATAGCCAGGGAATGGCGCTGATGCTGGGAGCTATCGCCTTCGCCTTCTTCCACTTCATGGGACAACCGATTTTTAACACCCTTATCGCTGATTACAGTCCGTCATCCTGGAGAGGGCGCACTTACGGGATGTACTTTTTTGGCTCTTTCGGTCTTGGCTCTTTCTCGGCAACCTTCCTGGGCTACATCGCCGAGAATAATGACATCCGCTGGGTCTTCATCACCATGGCTGGACTCTCGGTGGTAACCGTAGTATGTATTGTGATTCTCTTTCTAAAAACACTGGCCGCTCCGGGGCGAAAAAAGGACTAACGAAAAGGAGCAGCCGAGACAAGAATATGAGGCTATCCCATACCGTAATCGGAGATATATCTTTTCCTTCAACCATCTGAAATCAAACCAGTTCAATGTTGACAGTACGGGCACAAATAGTTTACCCTTTCTTCATTCTTTTCAAAACTGAAACAGATAACCGCTAGTAACCTGACACGTAAGAGGCAGTCAAATGAACGAAGAAAGAAAAGAAAAAGAAGAAAGAAGAAAAAGGGAAATCCCCGGCTGGAAGGATGAATTCGACGGACGCCCGCAGTTGCCGGAAGAGTCCTTTGGCGAGTTTCTCGAGGCTAAAGCAGCCAGAAACAGGGATAAGCCCTATCTATACTTTGAAGACCGGGTGGTAACCTATGGAGCGCTCAGGGACAAGGTGAGTCAGGTGGCCAACGGACTGCTCGACCTGGGGGTAAAAAAGGGGGAGCATGTCGCGATAGTAATGTATAACTGTCCCGAGTATCTTTATACCATCTACGCGACGAATGCGATTGCCGCCGTACACGTGACGATTAATCCCGCCCTGAAGGGTGAGGGTTTATCCTATATCATCAATCAGTCCGATTCGGAGACGCTCGTGGTCGAGCAGGAATGTCTGGAGAATATAGATCTGATTAAACCGGATTTGAAACAGCTTAAAAGAATCATTATGCTGGGCAACCAGGACGGAGCTAATCTGCCCGGTGGCTGCGTTCCCTTCCATAAGCTTTATCAGGGCTCTACCAGTATCCCCCATATCTACCGCCAGCCCGGCGATTTAATGCGGATTCATTACACCTCAGGCACTACCGGCTTACCTAAAGGCACGGTAGCCAGGTTCGCCGTGGCCTCAAACTATCCCAGAGATAAAGCCCAGCTAAAGTACCAGCACACGGCTGATGAAATCCAGTATGTGATCTTACCCCTTTACCACAATGTGGGCTATATGGACTGCACTGCCCGGACACTGAATGTAGAGACCTCCTGTGGGCTGACCCGCCGTTTCAGCGCCCGCCGTTTCTGGCCCGAGGTGCGTAAGTTCGGCTGCACCTGCTTCAGCTTTGCCGGCAGCATGCCTCACATTTTACTGAAACAACCGCTGCATCCTGACGACAAGAACCACTCGATGCGCTTCGGCGATGGTTACGCCCCGATAGGTGAAATCAGGGATGAGTTCTATGACCGCTTTGGAGTCATCCTTATCGAACGCTATGCTACTTCTGACGGCGGCGGCGGTCTGCGCAACATACCCGGAGACAAGAAAGGTTCCATCGGCAGGGATGAAGGAGGCGGACGCCTGGTGACAATCATCGATGAGAACGGTGAGGAATGCCCGCCTTATGTTATCGGCGAGCTAGTTTCCCGGCCCAGAGACGGGACAGCCGCCACGGCGGAATATTATAAGGAGCCGGAACGCACTGCCGAGAAGGTCAAGGGCGGCTGGTTCCACACCGGGGACTACGGCTACCGGGATGAAGAAGGCTGGATGTTCTTCTCTGACAGGGACAGACAGTTCATCCGGCGCCGCGGGGAGAACATCTCTTCCCTGGAGATTGAGTCAGTAATTGATAAACACCCCGATGTAGTCGAGTCAGCCGCCGTAGGTGTCAGCTCGGAGTTTCAGTTTGACCAGGAAATAAAGATCTCCGTGATACTGAAACCGGGCAGTAAACTGACTCCTGAAGAGCTAATTGACTGGTGCCAGGACAAGATGGCAAGGTTCATGATACCCAGATATGTGGATTTCAGGGATTGCCTGCCTAAAACGGCGACCGAGCGGGTACAAAAGCACAAGCTGGTGGATGAAGGGGTAACACCAACGGTTTGGGACAGGGAAAAAACCGCGGCCTAATCCGTTTATGGTTCGATGCTTACCAGTCCCTTACGCATAGCGTATTTGATAAGCTCAGTCCGGTTATGTATATCCAGCTTTTCCATTATCTTGGCACGGTGTCCCAGCACCGTCTTCAGGCTGATACAAAGCATTTCGGTAATCTCACGGCTGGTGTAACCATCCGCAATCAGCTTGAGCACCTCTCTTTCCCTATCGGTCAGGCGGTCATAAGGTTCTTCGGCAACCTGGCGCAGGTAGTCCTCAATCAATATCGAAGCCGCCGACGGGTAAAGGAAAGAGTCCCCTTTATACACGGTACGAATAGCGGTAGCCAGTTCCGAACCCAGGGCTCTCTTGGAAACACAACTTACCGCTCCGGCCTTGATGGCTGATAATATGTATTCTTTGTTATCGTGCTGGGTCAGGACCAGTACCTTCACCGTTGGATTTTTCTTCCTGATACGGCGGGTAGCTTCCAGTCCATCCAGACCGGGCATGGCAATATCCATAACTGCCACATCCGGCAAAAGCTCCCTGGCTTTCTCAATGGCTTCTCTGCCATCAGAGGCTTCCCCCACTATCTCTATGTCTTTATGGAGATTAAGCAAAGCGCGGATGCCTTCACGCATCAGGGCGTGATCATCCACGATCAATACTTTTATTTTCTCCATCAACAACCTCACACTCCAGCAAGACCCCCCTTGCTAATCCCGCTATCTCTTTCTGATTAAATTATAGATTAAGTTATTTACCTCTTCAACTTCTCCCGCTTACCAGACCATTCTTAGCCAGGCAGATAACAAGTCTGGAATGATAATAGTACCATTTAACACTGAAGTAGCGCCACCCGGCTCCCTAAGTTCAGTCAACCAGCGAGAAGGATGAGGTAAGATCCGGTAATAATGAATGTTCTAAATCTCTAAGGTGCGGGAGACTTGATGAGATGGAGCAGGGCATCTATTTCCTCCAGACTAAGGGTTGCCTTAAATGGCGGCATTCCTGTGCCGGTACGGCCATCTGCAATAACATCTCTTATCTCGGTATCACCGAGCGCTGCCAGGCTCTCCGGAGTTAAAGCGGGGGCAAATCCAGGAATACCCTCCCGGTTTGCTCCATGACAGGCAGCGCATCGAGAATCATATAATTCTTTAGCCGATACCGCTGCTGGTATCTCAGGTGAGGCCTCTGATGGTGTCTGCGGAGTTGTCGATATCGTCTCTTCCGGTTGTTTCGGCGTTGTAGCTGAGGTATTACCTTCCTCATTATCAAAATAGGGAAACGCCGTTCTCTTCTCCAGAGGCACTTTCAATCGGTCCGCAGTTTCCGTGCCAGCAGATGCCGGCTCATGGCAGGCGAGGCAGACGTCGCTGGGACGTTCGCTATGAGTTACAACAGGGAATTGAGGCGCGCCACCAATCCCACGTTCATGACAGACACGGCAATCATCACGGCCTTCTATCGAGTGCGGTATTAACGGCACCACAACTTTTGCCGTGGGCGGGGATGGAGGCGGTGGCTCTATCATGCCGCAGGAAATAGACAGGACGCTTAGACCAAGTACCAGCGCCCCGCCTAACCAGGCCGATTTCATCTTCATTCTGCTCGTTTTCTCTCCGCTATCCTTGTTCACACCGGGAACTTTCATGCCTTCTCTTAAACCGGAGGTAATCCCTTTTTTTCAAGCTATGATTGGAAAAAGACGAACTTTATCACCATACTGAGTACAAATAATCCTCCCCACAACATCACCGCCATCGCCAGCAGATATACGAAGCCGCGGAGAGCCATGGCGTAATTACGCGGTTTACCCAGAAACCATGCCAGCAGCATGCCATATATCGGCATCAGAATGATGCCGGGAATCAACCACAGACCAACCGGCGTACCGCCTATCCACTCCAGCATTTTCTATTCCTCGTGCTCGCTTTCCGCTTCAATCATCGGAATCGCCTTGGAGACGATAGTAAAAAATATGACCAGCATTGCCACCGAGCCAATGATGGAAGAATATTCAACCCAGGTGGGGATGTAATGACCCGGCACACCCTTGTAAATATCAAAATCGGGATGCGAAAGTCCTTCCACAATGAAGAGTGTTTTCTCAAATAGAGTCGCTACTACCGGCAATACCGCAGCAGCGACAATACGCTTTACCCCGGATAAACTGGGCCAGATTGTCTGTGCTCCCAGATAGAGAATGGAAGTACCGACAAGCCCGATAATGACCCAGAAGAGAGGGTTTTCCAGCTTGGCTTCTGTAGCTTTGAGCAGCCCGACCGGTGGCGCAAAGGAACCGGTAATAATCTGCTGAAGTTCGAACCACAGGAAGAAGAAGGCTACCACCGCCAGCACACTTCCCAACTTGGCAAAGACCCTGTCTGAGAGGAATTCTTCCCACCCGAAGGCCCGGCGCAGAATGTAGGAGACAATCGTGACCGCGCCAAAAGCCGAGGTAAGAGCGATGCTGAGGAAGGTCGGCGCCTGGATAGTGCTGAACCATCCCGGCATGGAAGCGATAAGCTGAAAGAGCCAGGGAATAACCCCGCCGTGCAGGAGGAAGGGCGCCAGCACGAACACGGCGAGGGCCAGCCACCAGGCCATTCTGGATACCTTTCTGTCCTCATCGGGATGGTACCCCTGAGTCAGCACGCCGTATAAAGGAGCAAGAAAAGCCGGCAGCCGGTTGCGCAGTTTATAAATATCGTGTCGCAGCGTAAGCAGCAGGTAAGTTGCCGTCAGGATAAAATAGAGCGTGATAACCGTTACGTCCCAGACCAGCGGGGAAGTCTGGAAGGTGGTAACATAATTGTAGAGAACGCTGGTCACCACGCGGTCGGGACGCCCCAGGTCGATGATAATAAATAGCCCGGCTATAGACAGCCCCCCTATTGTCAGTAGCTCAGCTATACGGGCAACAGGATAGAAAACCCTCACTTTGAACAGCCTGACCGAGGCCGAGATAAGAATACCGCCGTGGGAGATGCCGACCCACCAGATGAAGGAACCGATATATATTCCCCAGGGAATGCCTCCGGTGGTGCCCCAGTCACCCATACCGGTAACCACCAGCCCATACCTGAGTTGCCAGGCCCAGGCCGCAAGGAACCAAAGCAAGGCTGCGCCGGAAATTGCCAGTGTCAGGTAATATTTTATAGTTGGAGCACCCATTGGCTTGAGGATTTTATCATCTCTGGTTTCAATTCTTGCTCTCACCGGGTACCTCCAAAAACCTTCAAGAACCAGGGTTCATGACCACCCAGGAGGGGAAGGCGTTTCTCCACCAGTCCCCAATCTTCATAAGACACCGGACCATCTACCGGCCTGGCTGATCGGGAAGGCTGCTGACCGATGTAGATAATGCTGGGCTTGGTGCCATGGTCCTCCAGTAGCCGGAAAGTCGAGATTTTCCCGCCCTTCTCTTTAGCTTTCTGCGCCAGATACTGGTTGGGCCGGCTATCCGGGTCATTCATATTGCCAAAATGGATGGCATTATGGGGACAGGTCAGTTCGCACACAACGTTCTCTCTTCCATCATCCTGTCGTTCGGGGCAGAATTCGCACTTCCCCATTACCCCCTTAGGCGGATTGCCGATAACCCAGCGGCCCCGGGAGTCCGTAAATTTTTCAATAGCACCGGGATTCCTTGGCGGCGGCTCGTCCCACTGGAAGTAGTTTACACCGTAAGGGCAGGTAACCATGCAGTAACGGCAGCCAATGCAGAGATTGTAGTCGGTCAGGACGAGTCCGTCCTTTTCCCGTTTGTGACGGGCACGTACCGGACAGACCTTTACACAGGGCGGGTTGCCGCAGTGCTGGCACAGGCGCAGCAGGAAGTTCGGATCTTCCCGGTTCTGGTCCTGGAAAGCCAGGACATATAGCCAGAGGACCCCCTTTGGAAGAGAATTATGATGGGAACAGGCGTAAACGCACTCAAGGCAGCCGTCACAATTCTCCAGGTCAACCACCATACCCATCTGCACCTTCCCGGCTGGCTGGGTCTGGTCATCTTCCTTGAGCGACAGGCTGCTGGAACCTTCCTGTGCAACGGGGGATCCGAGTACCTTGCTCCGGTTCAATACCGGGATAAAAGGGGATGATAAGGCAGCTAACAACCCCGCTCCCACCACCGACTTCTTGATAAAATTCCGCCGACTTAGATTGTCTATTTTCTGATTATCCTGATTATCTCGCACAAACTTCCCTTTTTATAATAACATAATGTAAAGCAAGACTTCCAATCCACCCCGCCATCAGGAGGTCGTCGAGTTCTATCTTGCCCCCTGCAAATTCAATGGATCCGGAAACTGACCCCTACACTGTTCTTGAAGGTAAAAAACGTTCACTGACCAGCACTTTCCTGGTATCATCCAGCCTGGAAGCCACTACCCTGATCAGCCCTCTCACTACTTCATAACCAACCCTGGGGTCATCCTGCAATAGTCGCCTGAGCTTGCTGGCAGGAATGGCCACAACCTTGACTTTTTCCAGGCAGACAGCGGTAAGAGTATAAGTATATGGCTCCACCAGGGCCGACCAGCCAATCACTTCATTCGGGTCAATCACGTCAACCGTTATCCTGCGAGCCGTTCCCTGGTCAGATGATGACAGTGTCATCTGACCAGCTATTTTCCCTTCCTGCAAGATCATTAGTTCCTCGGCGCTATCACCTTCCTGAAAGATGGTGGTTCCGGCATCATATTGCTTCTCGGAGACGAAACCAACAATTTTCTCCAGTTCGCTATCATTCAGCGCTGCGAAAATCTGGCATTTTTTAAGAAGCTGTTTTGTTGTCATCCTGGTATGCTTTCACTCCTGACAATATAATTCGTAATTCCTCAAAGAAAGTGACTCGACGGGGTTATAGAACCTTATTATTGGCTAAGGCGGCTAGCTTTCTGCGTCACCCTTTTTCCCGGGTTTGCCCTGCATGGAAAACCTGGCCTTTAACGAAGCCAGCAGCCTTCCTGTCAGACCCAAACCCATAACTGCCAACCCCGCCAGGGTCAGAACTATTCCAACCGGGGCCAGGAACACGGTAAGGATGAAAAACCAGCCACTCAGAGCCGCCAGTCCGCCAAAAAAGATGACTTTCCCGGCAGTATCACCGCCTTTTTGCACGGTGATTTCACGTGGTTTAACTTCAATGTCAGCGAAGACCATTCCTTCCGGCGTCACCAGCTCATGGAAAAGGTCGTGCAGTTTAAACGGGGTATGTGATCCGTTGGTCTTTCTGGAAAAGAATGGAGCATTATCCAGGCCCAGGACACGTTCAGCGACTGTCTCTTTGTCCAGACTGGGCAGCAGTATCACCTTCGTGTTAGGGACTTCTCCGGAAATAGCCTGGGCGGTATCCAGTCCACCTACCCGCGACAGCGGCACCGCATCCAGACCGATAACATGAGGCAGACTGCTATCGATGATAGCAACATCAGGTCTCAGGCTCTTGACCAGCTCCAATGCCCTGCCCGCATCCCGGGCTTGCCCGATAACAATATTTCCCTCTTCCGCTTCCACCGCCTCCCTGAGGAAATCCCGTGCTTTGGAGTATTCTGAAGCGACGATTACCCGTACGTTATGTTTTCTCATGGCACCAACCCTCCCGGAACCAAATTACTAGTCTATACTTTAAGGCTAGCATATCCGGAACAGGCGCACCATCCACGGAAAGGGGGAACTTAAATACAGAAAATATGTATTATTTGTTACCCTGCTTTGATGAGAAAGCGTGATTGACTACTTAGAATCAAGTATCCAGAACGATGAATCCATGACGTAAAGCATACTTAACCAGCTCGGTGGGGCTGCGCAGTCCCAGCTTGGCCATGATATGGGCGCGATGGGTCTGCACCGTAGTTATGCTGAGGACCAGAAGGTCAGCGATCTCCTGATTGGTATGACCTTCGGCAATGAGCTTCAGTACCTCCCTTTCCCGGCTGGTCAGTCCGTCATAGCTCTCCTTGTCACTACCCGCTTTTACCCGCTGCAGATAATCACTGAGGAGCTTTTTGGCCATGGTGGGGTACAGAAAGACGTCGCCATTCCGCACGATGCGCAAGGCTGAAATCAGTTCACTGGAAGAGCCCCCCTTGACAAAATAACCGGACGCCCCGACATCCAGGAACTTAAAGAAGTACTCATCCCCTTCATGCATGGTCAGTACCAGGATTTTGGCATGCGGGCTGTCCTGCTTAATCTGCTGGGTGGCTTCCAGACCATTCATGACCGGCATCGTTATATCCATCAAAACAATATCCGGCTGCAGTTCTTTCGTCTTCTGGACTGCTTCCACGCCATTGGTTGCCTCTCCCACAACCTCGATATCAGGCTCGGCTTCAAGAAGGGTGCGGAAACCCTCCCGAACGATAGCATGGTCATCAGCAATCAATATCCGCATTTTGCTCGTTTCTGCCATAAATCCTCCGGTTTTCAGCCTGCTCGCACCCGCTTCACTTGGTTTCAACCAGGCTGGATTCTCCAATGGAACTGGCGATCGGGATTTCCACAACGATACGGGTTCCCTGCCCGACCTCCGACTTGATACTAAAAGTGCCGCCCAGAAGGGCCGCTCTCTCCTGGATACCCAGGAGACCCAGAGAGTTCGTCTCTACCCTGGACCGGAACACGGCTTCCACATCAAACCCTTTGCCATCGTCTTCAACCACGGTGATAATCTTATCACCGGTGATTTCCAGTTGTATTTTGACATGCCGTGCCTGAGCGTGCTTAGCGATATTGTAGGTAGCCTCCTGTACCATCCTGAACAGAGCCGTCTCCACGGCTGAAGCAAGGCGCCGGTTCAAGCCATTGCTCTTAAATTTAACTTGGATTCCCGCCGATTCCAGGTGGCGGTGGACATGAGCTCGAATCGCCGTTATCAAGCCCAGGTCATCAAGCGCTGAAGGGCGCAGATCAAGCGTCATCCTGCGCAAGTCCTCCAGGGCATGTACGAGCAGAGACTTGGCATTTTCCAGTTTTTCCCTGAGATGCACCTGCTCAGACGGCGTCATATTCTCCAGGGCTTCGATGCTGACCAGCAAGCCGGTCAATGTCTGGCCGTACTCGTCATGCAGCTCGCGGGCAACCCTCCTCCGTTCTTCCTCCTGAGCATTGATAACGCTGTTCAGCAGTTGTCCCCGCAGCTTCTCTTTTTGCTTCGCTTCCTCATAGAGGACAGAATTTTCAATAGCCAGACCCACATGATAACCGATGGAGCTTAACAATCTAAAATCGTCCTCAGTAAAGGGACGCTCCTTCGAGCAGGCTATATTCATAATACCCAGAGTTTTATCTTTGGACTTAAGGGGTACGCTCACAAAGCCGTCATTATCCTCTTTAATAACCATGTCATTGACCAGTTCCGGGCACTGGGAAACATCATTCACCATTAGCGCATAACCATCACGCAGCACCTGGTGACAGGCGCAATTAGCCTCCCCCGAACCCGCTTCCCGGCACTTAAAAACGTCCGCAGAGCCGATGCAACTCATCATCTCAAGTTTTTTATCATCAGGGCCACGCAGGAAGACACAGCCGAAGGCCGTCCTGGTAACCTCCAGAACTCTCTCCAGGGCGTTTTCCAGCACATCTTTAAGATTGAGAGACTGGCTGACAGTACCGGCGATAGAGTTCAAAGCTGACAATTCTTCATTACGCAGCAACAGTTCATTCCTTGATTTAGACAGTTCCTGTGTCATGTTATAGAAAGAGACGCTAAGCTGCCCAATCTCATCCTGGCGCCTGGTCGGAACTACCGCCTTGAATTCTCCCGCCGCCACCCTTTTCGTCGCCGAGGTAAGCACCCTAATCGGCTTGACGATCCCCTGCATCACCGTCCACGCCAGTAAAGATACTCCAAGCACCAGTAACACGCCCAAGAATAACAATCTCTGTCCTAACTGCTGCGTCGGTGCCAGTGCTTCTTCCTCTGCCTGCCGGATGGCGACACCCCATGAAGCCGTAGACATGGGAGCGAAGGCAAGGATATCCTTACGCCGCTGTAAGGTCTCATTGGCCTCATGACAGCGGTGGCACACTCCAACTGTCGCCTGTCCCTGATTAATCAGCTCGGCAAAACGGCCGGGATGGTCACTCATTTCAAACATTGCGGGAGGTGAAGCCGGCCTGGTTCTGGCCACGATAACCCCGTTTCCATCAACAATCTCGGTGTATCCGGTCTTACCTAATGTCACCGTCTCACCAAAAGCGCCTATATTCGACTGATTAATGTCAATCAGAACAGTGAGCACCCCGAGACTCACCCCTTCTAAATCAGCAACGGGGACGCTGATGAGCACCACCGGCACTCCCACCAGGGAATCAGATACCAGGCCGGATATAGTTGGAACACCGGAACGGAGAGTTTCCGCCACTTCAGGATAAGCGGACATATCTATACCTGTAATCCCGCTATCCTCCGGTTCAACCTGTATGGCCCGGCCACTGCTATCAACCAGAATAATATTTCGTGCTGAGATTCCGGATTCAGCCAGTATCCCGCTCAGTGAATCCGCCGTTTCCTTAAACTGCTCAGCCGAGGGAAGTGAACCATTAAAATCAGTCGCCCTTTGCAAATGCAGGAACAGGTGCTCCAAGTTATCATCCATGTGGCTGGCCATCATCCGCGCCAAGACAAGCCGCTCTTCGAGCGTCCTGTCAACACTGTCTCTTACCGATTGTATCCCTAACCAGCTAAAAAGCCCAAGGCCGATCACCAGCCCGGTCAAGACAAGCAGTCCAATCCTTTTTTGCAGGGTCAGGTTGGTAAAAGATATTATGGTAGAACGTACTGCCGCCAATTTATCCTCTTCCTCACAATCTTCCGGATAGTTAAGCTCAGGTTCTAAGTATTCCAGCGTCCAGCGCAGCCCTTAAATATGCAGGGGCTTAACCGTAAAAACCGGATGTTTCATGAAACCATGAGCTATATCCCCAATTATACAGAATTATGATACAGGGCAACAGCCAAAGTCAAATAGATACGCATCTATCCGTTAATAAAAACCGTATTACTAAAGAGAAAGGCAGACTTATTAACTTTCTTCATAGGCAACCGTTCTGATAATACCTATCGTCGCTCCGGTATTGTCAGTGGTACAGGCATCACTGACCCCGATTAGCTTCTTGATACCATTTTCTGAGATGAACCGGTTAACCTGCTCATCCAGCTTGCCGAGCTCCTCCCTGGTATGGAAAATCTTGATCTCGTTGGTGAAAGTTTTGACTTTTATCATGTTCCCCCTCCTTGTTAATCAAAGGGTTTTCTGTGCTCTCTTATATATTATATACCAAAGACGGATAAGAGGTTTACACTAAAAGTACCCGTAGCATACCCTGACCAAAGCCCTGTGCCGAAACGAAGGAACAGTGAAGAGAATCTGGTACGGCGTCTTAGAAATTCCTTGAACAATCCCTTTCGTAAAGAGCTTGCCCCTGGCTTGAACAGGGGGGAGAGAGAAGAGAATAAAGCGACGTATTTCCGAGACAGGGGCACTGAAATTTCTTTGCGGTTACCTGTCCGGGAGCTTATTTGCCGACTTTTTCAGATGGATGGAAACGCATGGCCTGCCTATTCCGAAGATTCGCCGGAAATTACCAGCTTGGCCCCATCCGAAGTATCTTCAACGTCAATAGTAACTCCCTGAAGCGCATCGGCCAGGTTCTCTTCAACCAGCAATTTTTGCATCCTCGTGTTCGACCGTCTGGTCCCCCTGTTTTTCCCTGTCTATCGCCAGGCCAAGTTGTCCCTGGTCATTAGCCATGAGTCTCAAGGACACTTCAGGATTATCCGTATTAGCATCCAGTATCTTCTTCAGTTCCTCTTTAGCACGCTCGGTAACTCCAATCATCTTTGCGCCTCCTCGTTTAAAAATCTTTAACTTTCCTGTTAGTTCGGGAGCATTTTAGACTTGAACAGATCGAAGATTAAGTCTGGGGGAATGAAGCCTGACTGATAAGCCTATCTCAAGAATACACACAGGCCGGTTATCTCCAGCCCGTGTGCATTCTTAATCTGCTTATTACGTTATGACATTACCGGGGACTGACCTTACGGTAGCAATCGCTACAGTATACCGGTTTATCACCGCGCGGTTGAAAGGGCACTTCAGTATTTTTGCCGCATTCGGCGCATACTACGGGAAACATCTGACGCTGGTAACCGAAGCTGCTGCTTCCGGAACGCTCTGACTTTCTCGCCTGGCGGCAGGGAAGGCAGCGCTTAGGCTCATTAGTATAGCCCCTGGACTGGAATAGCTCCTGTTCGTCGGCACTGAAGATGAAGGTAGTTCCACAATCGGAACACTGGATTGATTTGTCCTCAAAACTCATTGGATGACCTCCTCTCTTTGATATTTTAGCTAGAGTTCCGGTCATCCAATACTTGAGTATTCCTGCATAGCTTGTAATAACCTAAACCTATACTAATCAGTGTTTATTATACACGAATATGCGCTAAAAGTCCATTATCCGCTCATCATCAGAAAGCTCTCCAGACGAAAAGTCCGCTTCCGAATTTTGATATTTCCTCTCCACCAACAGGCTTATCCCGCTGGCTAATCCGGGGACCAGGGTTACTCCCCTGGATGAACAAGCGCGTCTTAACATCAGGTTGCAATCAGAAGACCGGCAAGACAGGTCAGGGCAATCGGTGATAAAGCAGGCATAGGCTTATCTTTCAGCCACAGCAGCTGGATCAGGAAGGCGCCCATAAGACCGGCAAGGGCAAACAGACCAACGATTATCGCTCCAGGCAGACCAGCCGCAAAAAACACGGAGACACTGAGCATCAGAGGAAACCCGATGTCTCCACCACCCAATATGGAAAAATCACGCTGAACTGATTCCTGCGTTGCCAGTTCACTCAGCCTCACTTCATCAAGGCTCCGGTTCCAGTCTGCAAGTCTCCTTGGAAAAACAAAGGCAGGCATAGCGTCAAAGTCGGAAAACCGGCCGGCCATCCACATCATATAGCCGAAGCGCACCGCCAGCACGTCGTATACAGCTACGATCAACATGAAAATCATGAATGTCCACGGGCTAAAAAGAAAGCCGAACATTGCGCCGGCGCCGGCGAGCGCTCCCACAAAAAGTAAGTTATGCAACCAGATCCTGGCCCAGAAAAACCAGATAATAGCGGCGGCTGCGGCGGCGGCATAAGGCAAGTATCCGGGTAAAGTAAACACTGTGCTGATAAATGCGCCCCAGCCAAGCATTACTGCAAAGGCAACACGAAAGACGACCCTTAGCTTATTTACCGGCAGAAAGAAAAGTACCAGTCCCAGCAGCACCACTACCCCGAAAAAGTAGACGAGTACCGGCCCAAGAGAGATATCGGGCGAGCTAATTTGATTCGCCTCTAAGTAAAGCTTCTCCCGGAACGCTACATGTAAGGTCAGGGATTGAGCCATGACCAGCACGATCCCACTCCAGAAGAAGGGACTGATTTTTGCTTTCATCACTTCATCAGGTGACATATAACTTCACCCTGCTAACCGTCTTTCAGCCGTACCCGCACCGGAGAGCGATGACCCCGGCCCCGGCGCATCCGGCCATATTCGAAGGCAAACTCCGCTCCAATGATGACAATAAACGCTGACAGATATATCCAGACCAGCAGGATGATAACGGTAGCTACTGACCCGTAGATAACATCATAGCTGGCAAAATTGTTCAGGTAGATAGTAAAAGCGGTTCTGGCTATTTCAAAGAGGATAGCCGCAAGAAGTGCCCCGGGCCAGACATCTCGCCAGTATGTTTTCGTATTCGGTATGAATTTATACAGCAGCAACATCGTAATGAAGATAAGAATGAACGCAACCAGTCTGCTTACAATCAGTGTCAGCGAATCCAGTACCGGCAAATCTATTGCGGGGATCACGGATGAAAAGACGGTTGATGCCATTGAGAGGAAGAACACAATGCTGGTACCCATGGCCACACCGATGTCACGCAGCTTCCGAACATAGAAAGGGCGGTAGGTCCGTATATTCCAGGCTTTATTGACAACACGGCCGATTGCACCGAAAATGCCGCTTGCCGTCCAGAACAAACCGATGACGCTAAACAATCCCAGAGAGCCTCTCAATTCTATTATGCCCCTGATGTTGCGTTCAATGACCTGGTCTGAACCCGGTATATACTGCTCAAAAAACCGGAATATCTGCATCTGTACCGCTTCTGACGGAAGAAAAAAGCCAAGTAGAGCGATTATGCCAAGCAGCAGTGGAAACACAGATAGAATCGCAAAGTAGGCAATGCTGCCCGCCATATCTCCGGCCTCATCTTCTCCCAACCCCTGAGCAACCCGGACAACGAGTGATACAGCCGGTTTTTCTTTGAGCTCCTGAATTATACTGCGTATTTTCTGCCTGATATAACCCGTTCTCACTCCATACCTTTTCATTACGACGCTAAAATCAGATTTCCAGAATGTTACCTTTACTTTCCGGCTCCGGCACCCGCACCAGCATGTCCGCAATGTCCTTGCGTGATACTCCTCCCATGGAGACAATAAGCTTCATAGCGTCACTAATTGACATTGAAGTATGAATTATCTCAGATTCCGGGACAATCTGCAGAAAACCGCCGGCCGGGGTTGGAGCCGTCGGGATGAAGACATTGAGAACTTTTCTGCCATCTTTATCTTCAGCTTCCTTGGTGACAAAGCCTACCGTGTAGATACCCTTGCGAGGAAATTCCATGAAGATCACTTCCAAGAACTTACTGTTTGAAGTAGCATTGAAGCTCTCCAGCATTTCCCTGGCCCCACCGTATATGGAACCCACAACCGGTACTCTGATTATCTGCGTTTCAAAGAAATCGAAGACTCTCCGGTGCCCGAATTTCAGGCCGAAATAGCCGATTAAAACAACAGTGGTAATAATGACAATGAAACCCACGCCCGGCAGCGGACGGCCGAATCCCCACGTAATAATAGGAGCCAGTATTCCATCAACCACATTAAAGACCCAGATTAGTACCCAGAGGGTGACTGCCAGTGGAATGATGATTATAATACCGTGAACAAGATAAGTGATAATACAGCGCGGCAAGCTGCGGAGGAACTGTCTGTAATCTTGTGTTAACTTCGTTAGCTTTTTTATTCCAGAATTATCCTGCATATTTACCTTTCAATATATGCACTGCCCCTCCATGAGCTTGACCGTAATGGCTCAAGGCAGGTCATCATTTCTTATGATAACCTGCCTTGAAAAATCGGGCAACCGATTTTCACGCCGGGGTTAACCCGAATGCCTGCCTAACCGACCACTTTCGATTTTGCCTCTTTTATGATATTCTCAGCTTTATCTTTTGCTTCTTCGACGATTTTCTCAGCTCTATGCGTCGCCTCATGCACCTTCTCATCAATAAGCCCCCGGGTTATTGTACCTGAGTGTGGCGCATACAGAATGCCCACAGCCAAACCGATAGCCGCTCCCGCCAGCATTCCCAAAGCAAATCCTTCCGCCGAATCTTTACTGGTCATCGTTTACCTCCTGTTTAATCCAAGTAAGACTTAACTGATTGCGGAAACCTCGTGTTCTGATCCTTTTTCTTCTTTCTTGAACCTGGACACCTTATCTTTTGCCTCTTCAACAATCTTTTTGGCTTTTTCCCTGGCCTCTTCGATGATATCTTCCGCCCTGTCTTTTGTCTCTCCCGCCTTCTCCCTTAACTCTTCCGCCTTCTCCCTCAACATGGTTCGTGTTTCTTTACCGGCGTTAGGAGCATAAAGGAGACCAATGGCTAAACCAATGGTAGCACCTATCAGGATACCCATTCCAAATCCGGTAGCGCTTTCTTTCTCTGACATTTCATTTACTCCTTTTCTTAAAGATTTTACCCATTGCCAGAATTCCGCAAGTTATTCCTTGTAAGAACCCGGCAGCCTGAAGCAGCGGCTTTCCCACTTCTTCTATCTTTTTTGCCGCAGCCATTGTTGATTTCAGGATACTATTGGCCTTCCGGTATAATGAAAACGAAATCACAGCGACAAAAAGAGCAACCAGCGTAACCACAAGTCCCGAGACAATGATTACAATGTCTCGCAGCGGTTCAATCTCCACAGGCTTACTCCCTTCTCACGGTAGAATTTGAGTAAAAATAGCGGCACCTGCCGGGCTAGTCTTTCTTCTCTCAACTGAGGTACGGATGGTCATACCGAGTTGGCTATGGCTACTATCCCTACGATAATCAGCCATATACCAATCACATAAGCGATGATTCTGGGCCATACCAGTATGATTATGCCTAAAATAAGGGTGATAATCCCCCCCACCAGTCCGCCTACGCCAAGAACACCAGCCACTTTACACCTCCTTATCTTCCTGTTGAGTTGCCGCTGCCTCGCGCTAGCCTGTATCGGTTTACGTCAGCACGCTTAAGGACTATCCTTTCGATAAAATAATACACGGGGCGGCATCTAATAGTCATAAAATTTCAGACGACAAAATTACAAAATTATGACATTTAGCAAACGCCTCTATCCCCGGGAGTCGCCGAATATAGTAGCCGGGCCGGCAATTTCACTTTGACTTTACGTCAGACGCCGGAATTATAGAAAAGACTCAGCATCTCCGCCGCGTGGACATTGCTTCCGGAGCCCAGGCGCGAAAACGGCTCCGGAATTTGAGAGAGTTACCCAGCCGAAAGGTATTTTATAGCGTCACTGAACCAAGAAGGAACTGGATAGCGCT
>JAUYMF010000064.1 GCA_030698765.1 Dehalococcoidales bacterium | reverse complement strand
CGATGCCCCCGGCGGTAAAGACTGGGCGAGCCGGACGACCAGGCTAATCCAGGCCCAGGCGAATGCCCTAAGGGTGAAAACCAACCAGGACAACGCCCTCGCCGGCAATATTTCCCGCGTCCTGGCTGGAAAGGTGCCCTCACACCGGGCGCCCTACGGCTACACGTACCGGGCCGAGAAGATATTTGAAGCCCGCAGCGGCCGAGCCAAAGTTCTCAAAGCCTGGTGGGAGATAAACGAAGTCGGACCCGATGGCGAATTTCTGTGGGGCAGCCCGGCCTGGGTGGTAATGCAAATGTTCACCTGGACAGGCGATGAGAGCCGCACGGCATACTGGGTCGCCAGCAGGTTGAATCAGCTGAAGATTCCCCCGCCTGAGAGGGTGTTGTGGTCTCCCAAGGCAGTGATCAAGATAGTGAATCGCAAGTGCTACACCGGTGAGGCCGAATATAACGTCAATGGGCGTGTTCCAAACCCGAACAGACCTCTGGGTGACCTGACTTTGGGCATCAAGAGGACGCTGCTCAGTCCCAAGCCAAAAGACGAGAGGGTAACCTTTGAGGTGACGCCGCTTACCACCACAGAGCTATGGAAGAAAGCAAATCAGAATATTACTGAGCGAGGTCGAGGTCGGGGAAAACAGGGGAAGACCATCCAGGCATTATTCCGTACCCGAATGTTTTGTCCCCGGTGCGGGAAGCCCATGTCAGTCCTGCGGGGCAAGCGGGACGAGGTATTCTATTACTGCCGCGCCCATTACTGCTCCTGGATCAAAGACCCATGCCGGTACAACCGCTTCGTGCCGGGCACCTGGGACGACCAAATCTGGGATGAACTTGATGTCATGCTGAAGGATGACGCCTGGATAGAGCAACAACTGGCAGTAGACTTACATCAGGACGAGGGACTGGACAAGCAAATCAGGCTTCACCATCTCAAGATCAGGCAGGCTGAAGATAAGATTCGGAAAGTTGAGGAGGGCTTTGATGGCGGCCTCTACAATCTTGAGGATGCGAGGAAAAAGAAGATTACCTATCAGGACGCCATCGAGAAGGAAAGACTGGAGATTTCACACCTTCAGTCACGAATAGAAACGCAGGGCTTCAGCCGGGGCGATGCCGAGGTCTTAAGACAGGAGCTACGGGGCTTGCGGGAGCGGAATCTGAAAGACGCCACCTTCGAGGAGAGGGTTGACCTGGTAGCCATGCTCGGCATCAAGATCTATCCGTCCGAGGATTTGAAGTCCAGGCGTATTGTTTGTAGATTAAATCTAAAGAAAGTAGTCGGAGAGAGGGAGCAAAACGACTTTGCAAAAGTGATGTTTGGTGGGACTGAGGGGAGATGACCAGCGGTCACAGAGAGACTTACCCCTGATTGTTGCCTCGGCTGCGGCATTGCTGCCCAAGCTGACACCATACCAGGATTTCATCACCTTCAGCCACAGCATCAAGCGGGGCATGGAGGTTGAACCCTTCCACCTGCTGGGACAGTGGCAGGCAATGGGCTACCGATTAGCCGACGTGGTGGAGGTACCCGGCACCATCAGCCATCGCGGCGGCATCATCGATATTTACCCCCTCACCAGCCACCTGCCGGCCAGATTGGAGTTCCTGGGGAACAGCGTTGACAGCATCCGTCTCTTTGACCCCCTAACCCAGCGCTCGGTCAGTAGCGTGGCAGCTATCGCCATTGCTCCGGCGAGCGAAGTGCTGATACCCCGACCAGGCGACCAGCCGGAATTAGAGTCAATCTTAAAGGGTATCGACCTGACCGGTGGTCGCCCCGAGACCAGGCAGCGGTTGCGGCAGGAACTAAGCCTGTTACTCAATGGAGAGAAACTAGATAATAAACAGTTTTATGCCCCGCTGTTTAACCGGGACAGCCTGCTGAATTATTTCCCCCGGGACGGACTGCTGATACTTGATGAGCCGGAGAGCATCAAACAAGCCGTGGCAGATTGGGCGACTAAAGCTGATGAATGGCGGGCTGAGAAGCTGGAGCGGGAGGAACTGCCGCCGGGTCTCCCCTCGCCCTATCTCACCTGGGCCGAGCTGGAGTCGGCAATCGAGCAGAAACAACCCCTGATACTCACCGCCTGGAGTATCACCTCTGACCAACCGGGGCACCAGCTAAGCTTTAAATCCGCCCCGAGCTATGCCGGGCAACTACCGGCACTGGTCAAAAAAGCCCGGGAAACAATGGCCCGAAAGCAGCGGCTCATCATCGTCAGCCACCAGGCTAACCGCTTAGCCGAGCTGCTCGAAGAAGAGGATATTATTGCTGCCCCCCTGGCTGAAATCAGGCAGATACCCCCGCCCGGCTCACTGACCCTGGTAACGGGCTTACTGGCTGAGGGCTGGGTGATGAATGACGATACCTATTTGCTGACTGATGCGGAAATCTTTGGTTTCAGCAAACAGCGCCGGCTGCTGAAACCACGCCCGGTGCCGCATCAGCGGCTCTTTATCGACCTGACTCCGGGCGACTATGTCGTGCATATTGAACACGGCATCGCCCGATTTAGCAGTGTCACCACGATGTGTATCAATAATAATGAGAAGGAGTACCTGGTTCTCCTCTATGCCGCCGACGATAGGCTTTATGTCCCGACTGACCAGATTGACCGTGTCAGCCGCTATGTCGGCGCCGGGGAACAGCCGCCGGTATTAAGTCGACTGGGCACTCAGGAATGGACACGGACCAAGCAGCGAGTTAAAGAATCGGTGGCTAAGACCGCCCAGGAGCTACTGGCGCTTTACGCTACCCGCGAGGTAATGCCCGGCTTTGCCTTTTCTGCGGACACCGTCTGGCAGCAAGAGGTCGAGGCTTCCTTTCCTTATGTTGAGACTCCCGACCAGATGGCCGTCCAAAAACAGGTGAAGGAGGATATGGAGCAAGCCAAACCGATGGACCGGCTGGTCTGCGGCGATGTCGGTTACGGCAAGACGGAGGTCGCCATCCGGGCCGCCTTCAAGGCCGTCATGGACGGCCGCCAGGTGGGCATGCTCGTCCCCACGACGGTGCTCGCCCAGCAGCAC
>JAUYMF010000063.1 GCA_030698765.1 Dehalococcoidales bacterium | reverse complement strand
CCAATACCTTATCCTTTAATCCTAAAGGAATATGAGAACATACTCCCAGGTTCTACTGAGCGTATTTTCCGAATGGCTGAGAACCAAGCTAACCACAGACAAATCTTGGAAAGGACGGTTATCATTGGAGACAGCAAACGGGCAAATCTTGGTCTATGGGTTGGAGGGTTTATTGCCTTTCTGTTCTTGGCTGGAGCAGTATTCTTGATATACAATGGACACGATTGGGCTGGTGCTACTTTGGGAACAGTGGATGTGGCAAGTATAGTTGGAGTTTTCATATACGGCACTATAAGTCGCAAGTCAGAGCGTTTGCAAAAAGCGCAGCGGATGAACCGCTCCAAGCGAACTTAATCTAAAACTGGTTTTACGTTACGGTATATGGTACAATGAACCATAAATCAGGCGACCAGCCAGAAAAGGACTTTGTAATGACCGATAAACCGCTTCCCGACTTAAAAACCTTTATTGAAAACGTAAATAAGAAAGACAGTCAAAACGGCAAGAAGATCCGCTTCGGCTTCACCAAGCGGAAGCGGAAAGGCTAAGAATAGAAAGCCTTACCATGGACTAACTGCCGCCTACTCAAACGGGTGCTCCTGGCGTGCGAAATCAGGCACATAGTTCCCGGATGCTCCCAGCTCCTGCAGCCAGCCGTTCTCCAGTCCCAACCTGTTCACCAGTTTGACGACCTCCGCATACTCTGCGGCTGATATTGTCCTGGACAGAAGGGGAATCCTCCCGGCGCGGTGCGCCGGAAAGTACTGAGCCATGATGCTTACCGTAACCGCGGGCGAGACCTCCTCCGCCAGCCAGGTGAGCGATTCCTCGCTGCCGGCCAGTCCGTTGGGCAGTATCAGGTGACGCACAATCAGTCCACGTTGCGCCAGTCCGGCTCCATCCAGCACCACCTCTCCCACCTGCCGGTACATCTCCTTGATGGCAGCGCGGCTATGCAATACGTAATCAGGAGCCTGGGAAAACTTCACCGACCATTTATCGGAGGCGTACCTGAGGTCCGGCAGGTAGATGCTGATGATGCCGTCGAGCAACTCCAGTGAGCTAACCGAATCATAGCCGCTGCTGTTGTAGACCAGCGGCAGGCGCAGTCCCATCGGCACCGCTTCCAGCACCGCCCGCACCAGCTGGGGGACGAAGTGGGAGGGGGAAACGAAGTTGATATTATGGCAGCCCAGTACGTTCTGGAGGTAAAGCATGTATTCCGCCAGAGTGCGAACGTCTACTTCCTTCGCCTGCTGTTTAGTCCAGTCCTGGCTTATCTGGTGGTTCTGGCAGTAGACGCACCTCAGGTTGCAGTTACCGAAGAATACCGTCCCGGAGCCGCGGCTCCCGGAAAGGACCGGTTCCTCGCCATGATGGGCACAAAATGAGGAAACAATGGGTAAATAGCCCGAGTGACAAAATTTCCTTTCTCCCTTCAGCCGGTTGACGCCGCACACCCGGGGGCAAATATCACAGGTGCTGAGCCGCGACTTAAGTACTTCCGCCCGGCGTCTTAACTCACCGGAGCGGTAAAGGGACAGGTATCCCGGCTCAAATAATGATTTCCGGTTGTCATCTACTATCTTCATGCTTTATTATATTGCCACATGTTGAATAAGCTGCTTTTGCTTAAATACATTCATACGATAATCTTCTTTTTCCAGGCGGCCTGCCTCTTCTATATATTGTACGCCGGCATCGTCAGGGCTTACAACCTGCTCCTGCTGCTAGCCATCGGCTCAATTCTAATCAACGGGGTGATGCTGATGCTCAATGAGTGGAAGTGCCCGCTGACCACCTTTGCCGAGAGGCACGGGGCAATGAAGGGTTCAGTCACCGATATTTTCCTGCCGGACTGGATTGCCCCCGGTGTCTTCAGGGTTGCCGCCGTGCTATTTCCCGCGGAGCTTGTTTTACTGACTTTCCGTTACTTCACCGGGCTTTGAGGTGAGGGGTATATTTTCTGCATCATATGCACGTCAAGAAGTCGGCCAAACTTCCTGCCGACCTCCCTCATCACACCGATGTGCTCGAAACCGGCGCTCTCGTGGAGGTGGATGCTGACGCTGTTGCCGGCGGTGATGCGGGCAATGACTGTGTGCAGTCCCACCTTCTCACCTGCGAGAAGAATCTCTTCCAGGAGCTTCCCGCCGATACCTCTCCTCCAGAACATCAGTTTTACATAAAGAGAAACCTCCACGGTATCGGCGTAAGCGTTGTGGTGTGACCACTCGCTGAGAGACGCCCAGCCGACAACGCCGCCGTCCAGCTCGGCAACCAGCACCGGTCTTCTGGTGCCGTGATGAGCGAACCAGGCTTCCTGTTCGGTGACGGTCTTTGGCTTGATATCGAACGAGGCGTCCGTGTTCAGCACCGCTTCATTATAGATTTCGGTGATGGCTTTGAGGTCAGCTAAATTTGCCGTTCTGATGGTAACCATTCACTTTACTCCAGAAACCGCAGATGCATTAGCGGGCAGGACGCCACCAGAGAAGAGCGGAGCGCATACCATCAGGCCAGATATACCGG